>NZ_JBTSDU010000025.1:0-27322 GCF_054605595.1 Georgenia sp.
GCCGCCGCCATCCGCGATCCTGCCGTGTCGCGAGCCGTGGCCCGGCTGGCGTTCGGCGAGGGCACCGCCGGGGCGTGGTGGACCGTGGGGGCCGGCATGATCCACCAGAGCCTGGAGGCACCGGGCAGACGCCTCGGCCCGTCCTGGGGGGACAACTCGAGGCCCGAGGCCGAGCACGTCCTTGCCCCACGGGGCCCCTCGACCTGACGGTGTGGTCGCGGAGGTGTAAGACGTTGATCACCTCTTCACCGGTCCGCAGCCATTCCGCGATCGTCCGCGACGCACCATGTCAGCGGACGCCGGTGGAGCGTCGGCAGGCAGAGAGGACGATGATGCGAAGGTCACGCGAGCCCGGCGGCCGGCTCGGATGCCGCGCGCAACGAGAACAGGTGCCCGCGTGAGTCGGCACCCGGCCTTCAGTCCCGCAGGCACGGCGTTGGGAGTTCTGACCGTCGTCGTGCCGCTGGTGACGCTCCTGACGGGCCAGGCCGTGCGGCTGCAACGTCGCTACGGGGCGGCTGCGGAACTGGCGCCGATCGACGTGACCGTCGAGCCCTCCGGTGGGTCCCTCATCGGGGACCCGGCGGTGGAGCTCGCGACGTTCGGCGACTCCGCGATGGCCGGAGTCGGTGTGCACCACGTTCGCGACACCCTTCCGGTGCAGCTCGCGCAACGCGTGGCGGACGCGGCAGGTCGTCCGGTGCACGTCACGGGATATGCGCGATCAGGCGCACGGACCCACGATGTCCTGACCCGCCAGGTCCCTCGGGTGCGCCGGGCGCCCGACGTCTCCGTCGTGGTGGTCGGAACGAACGACGTGACCCACGTCACGACTCCGGCGGCCCTCGCTCGCATGTCCGGGGCGCTCTTGGACGCACTCGGTACCCTCGGGGCACCGATCGTGATGTCGAGCCTGCCGCAGTTCCGCGCGATGCGGCTCCTGCCGCACCCGCTGATGGAGGCGGCTCTCGGATATGGGGCGGTGGTCGGGAGGGTGCAGAGACGCGCGGTCGCACCGCGGCCGCGCGTGCGTCTGGTCGACGTGGCCAGTGCAGTTGGCGGTGAGTTCGTCGCGGACCAGCGCACGATGAGCGCCGACTCCTTCCATCCCTCGGCGGTCGGCTACGGGCGGATCGCGGACGCCCTCGCCCCGGCCGTGCTGGCCGCCATCGACCCCGTCGGACCGTTCAAGGAGAAGCGATGACCATCACAACGAAAGACCGTGCTCGTGGGGTGGCGGAGACCCTCTCCTCCCTGCTCGGTCTTGACCTCCCCGTGGCATTCCAGGCGTTCGACGGGAGTCGCAGCGGTCCCGAGGATGCGGTGGCGACTGTCGCCATCCGGTCCCCCGCAGCGGTTCGTCGGGTGCTCTGGTCGCCCAATGAGCTCGGTTTCGCACGTGCCTACGTCGCGGGTGACATCGGCATCGACGGTGACCTCTACGCCGTCCTCGCCGGGCGCGAGAAGTTCGGCAGGGCCTTCCGGCGTCCGCAGTCGTGGGGTGCCGCTGCGCGGCTGGTGAGCGGATCCGGCGGCCTGCGTCGCCCACCCGCGCCGCCGGCGGAGGAGATCCGGGTCCGTGGCCGACGCCACAGTCGTGCCCGGGACGCCGCAGCGATCTCGCACCACTACGACGTATCCGGCGACTTCTACCGGCTGTTCCTCGGTCCCACCATGACGTATTCGTGCGCCGTGTGGGAGGACCCCGCCGCGGGCCTGGACGCAGCGCAGGAGGCCAAGTACGAGCTGATCTCCCGCAAGCTCGGTCTCGCTCCTGGCATGCGGTTCCTCGACGTCGGCTGCGGCTGGGGCGGGATGGTCATGCACGCGGCCCGTCACCACGGGGTACGTGCCGTCGGTGTGACGCTGTCCCGCCGGCAGGCAGACATCGCGCGACGGCGGGTCGCCCAGGCCGGGCTCGCCGACCGGGTGGAGATCCGCTCGGCCGATTATCGTGCGATCGACGACGGGCCATATCACGCGATCAGCTCGATCGGCATGTTCGAGCACGTGGGCGCGGACCACCTGGGCAAGTACTTCTCGCGAATGCACGCGCTGCTGGCGCCGGAAGGCCGCCTGCTCAACCACGGCATCAGCCGCGCAGCCCGGCAACCTCCGATGACCCGCAACGGCTTCATCCAACGCTACGTCTTCCCGGACGGCGAGCTGGAGGAGATCGGCACGGTCGTCTCGGCCATCCAGCACGCCGACCTCGAGGTGGAGCACGTCGAGAACCTGCGCGAGCACTACGCGCTGACGCTGCGGGCCTGGGTGCGCAACCTCGAGGAGGGCTTCGACGAAGCGGTCAGGCTCGTCGGGGAGGGCCGAGCGCGGGTGTGGCGGCTCTACCTGGCGGGATCCGCCCTGGGATTCGAGAGCGGCGACATCGAGATCCACCAGACCCTGGCGGTCCGGACCGCGGACGGCTCGAGCGGGATGCCGCTACGCCCAGGACCGGACCGGTGGGTCCGGTCATGAACGTCCCCCGACGGGGGCAGGCCTGACCGCGGCTCAAACCATGCCGGGCCCCTCGTGGCGGTTCGCCCCGCCGTCGGCAGGCCTGAGGATCCCTGGTCGGGGCCGGCATGCCGGGCTCTGGTCGTGTTGCTCGAACGGGCCGACGACGTGGCCGACACGAAGGCCGGACCGCGTAACCTCGGACACCTCGACGGATCCGGACCGGAACCGACCATGAAGGAGAAGGCGTGATGGAGACCAACTCCCGGGCCGTCGACGAGCACCAGTCACCGGGGGATGCGCCCGGTAGCCTGACCCTGGTCGGGGCGGTTTCCCTGGGCACCGGCGTCATGATCGGCGCAGGGATCTTTGCCCTCACCGGGCAGACCGCCCGACTGGCCGGCAACCTGTTCCCGATCGCCTTCTTCGCCGCGGCAGTGGTCGTCGCCCTCAGCGCGTACTCCTACGTCAAGCTGTCCAACGCCTACCCGTCCTCGGGAGGTGTCGCCAAGTTCCTCCGTGAGGAGTACGGCCCAGGGACGGCGACGGGCGTGTTGGCGATCTTGATGTACGTCTCCATGGTGATCAGCCAGAGCCTGGTCGCCCGCACCTTCGGTGCGTACGTCCTGCAGGTTGTCGGCCTGGAACCGGTGTCGTTCTGGGTGCCGGTCTTCGCCATCGGGCTGCTCGTCACCGCATTTGTCGTCAATGTCGCCGGAAACCGGGCTGTCGAGGTCAGCCAACGATCGATGGCGGCAGTGAAGATCGTCGGTCTCGGATTGTTCGCGGTCGTCGGCCTCTGGTTCGCTTCCGCCGCCAACTTCACGAACGGGACTGCCGCCGCCGGGATCGATACCTCCGTTGCGGGATTCCTTGCTGCGGTCGCGCTCGCGATCCTCGCCTACAAGGGGTTCACCACCATCACCAACAGCGGCGGTGACATCGTCGATCCCCACCGCAACACCGGCAGAGCGATCGTGATCGCGTTGGTCATCTGCACGATCGTCTACCTGGCCATCGCCGCGGCCGTGGCCGGCAACCTCACCTTGCCCGAGATCCTCGCAGCCGAGGACTTCAGCCTGGCGGAGGCGGCCCGGCCGGCGCTCGGTGACATCGGGGTGTGGTTCACCGTCGTCCTGGCCATCGTCGCCACCGCGTCGGGTGTGATGGCGAGCGTCTTCGCGGCGTCGCGATTGCTGGCCATGCTGACTCGCATGAAGCAAGTGCCCCATCGGGATCTCCGGATACCCGGCACGGTGCGTACCCACGCCACTGTCTACACCGTCGCGCTGGCCATGACATTGGCCGCCACATTGGACCTCAGCAGGATCGCAGCCCTGGGGGCCATCTACTACCTGATCATGGACATTGCCATCCATTGGGGCCTGCTCACCAGGCTCCGCAGCCGCATCGACATCAAACCCGCCATCGTGATAGCCGCCATCGTCCTCGACGTGGTCGTGTTCGGCGCATTCGTCTGGGTCAAGGCATCCACCGATGCGCTCAGTCTCTACGTCGCCGGTGCGGGTATCGCCGTCATCGTCGCCGGGGAGCGTCTCTTGATGCGCTCCCACACCCGCGGCGACGGCACGATGGACATGTAGGCCGGCTGCGGCCGGGCCCGGGACCGCAGGGTCGCCGGGGCAGGTCACCTTCAGGGAATCTTGATCGTCCGGGGATGGGACCTTCGTCCCATATCGAGAGGGTCAGCCGTGGGGGGCCCGGCCGACCAGCCCTCCTTCAACGGGCCTGCCACGAGGTCGGCCCGCACGTACCCAGCAGAGTTGGAGCTGTACGTTGCCGAGCGCATCAACCACGAATCTGAGTCGCCGTCGCTTTCTGCAGGTCGGTGCCGCCGGCCTGGTCGTCGTCGGAGGCGGCGCGTTCGCGGGCACCCGGCTCCTGGGTGGCCCGGCGGCTGTCGGGCCAGGAGCCGAGACGGTCGGGCGTGCAGAGGCGGCCCGCCGGGCCAGCGGCACCGTCGTCCGCCGTGAGCTCCGTGCGGCCCCGACGGAGATCGACCTCGCCGGGCGGGTGGTGCGGACGTGGGCGTACGACGGCGTCGTGCCCGGCAAGGAGATCCGGGTGCGGGCCGGTGACGAGCTGCGGGTCAGCCTGACCAATGACCTGCCCACGGAGACGACGGTGCACTGGCACGGTCTCGCGCTGCGCAACGACATGGACGGCGTGCCCGGTCTCACGCAGGACCCCGTGGCCGCCGGAGGTACCTTCGAGTACGCCTTCGTCGTCCCCGACTCCGGTACGTACTGGTTCCATCCGCACGTCGGCGTACAGCTCGACCGGGGTCTGCAGGCGCCGCTGATCGTGGAAGACCCCTCCGAGCCCCTGAGCTATGACGAGGAGGTCGTCCTGGTGCTCGACGACTGGACCGACGGCTGGGGGGACTCCCCGGACGCCATCCTCGAACGGATGGCCCGGGAGGGCATGGTCATGGGCGCCGACTCCATGGCGGGCATGGAGGGGATGAGCATGGCGGACTCCATGCCGTCCGCGGCCCAGCCGCTCGGCGCGGACACCGGCGACGTCGTCTACCCCGCCCACCTCGTCAACGGTCGCGTGGCCGCGGACCCGTTCGTGGTCAGCTCGGCGCCCGGTCGCCGCATCCGCCTGCGGATCATCAACGCCGGCGGCGACACCGCCTACCGCTTCGCCGTCGGCGGTCACCGCCTGACGGTGACCCACACCGACGGGTTCGCGGTGAACCCCGTCGAGGTCGACACGCTCATCGTCGGGATGGGGGAGCGCTA
This sequence comes from Georgenia sp., assembly GCF_054605595.1. NCBI lineage: Bacteria > Bacillati > Actinomycetota > Actinomycetes > Allobogoriellales > Allobogoriellaceae > Georgenia > Georgenia sp. Next base: position 5,226 of record NZ_JBTSDU010000025.1, read on the forward strand.
CGACGTCGTCATCACAGCGGGTGACGGTGCCTTCCCGATCGTCGCGGCCCCCGAGGGCAAGGACGTGGGGCCCGGCTTCGCGGTGCTCCGCACCGCGTCGGGCGACGCCCCCACCCCCGGTGCCCGTCCCGCCGAGCTCGCGGGGCGCCTGCTCGGCTACGCCGACCTCACCGCGACCGAGGCGGCGACCCTGGAGCCGCGTGAGCCGGACCGGGAGCTCGACCTGGCCCTGCAGATGGTCGACGGCGGCCGCAGGTGGTTCATCAACGGGGCCGGCTTCGGGGACCACGAGCCGCTGGAGATCCGCGCCGACGAGCGCGTGCGGCTGGTCCTGCGCAACGAGTCGATGATGTTCCACCCCATGCACGTGCACGGGCACACCTTCGCCCTCGCCGGCCCGGACGGCACCGGCATCCGGAAGGACACGATCAACGTGCTCCCGATGGAGACCCTGGCGGTGGACCTGCAGGCCGACAATCCCGGGCAGTGGCTGATCCACTGCCACAACATCTACCACGGCGAGCTGGGGATGATGACGGTGCTGTCCTACGTCTCGTGATGTCATCGATCGGCGGCCCCGGAGCGGGCACGATGCTTGCCACGCGTCGGCGCAGTGCTGCCGGGCCGGTCGACCCCGGACGACGGTGGTCGGTCGTGCTCGCCGTCGCCGGAGGGCTCGCGACCGAGACGGCTTTCCCGGAGCGGTCCTGGTGGCCGATGGCTTTCGTCGGCGTCGCCCTGCTCCTGCTCGCCCTGCGGCGCGACTCGCCACGCTGGGGCTTCGTCGTGGGTGCGCTGTACGGGCTGGCGTTCTTCCTGCCGCACGTGTGGTGGGCGAACGAGGCGGTGGGCCAACCGATCGGGTGGGTGGCGCTTTCGGTCTTCGAGGCGCTCTACCTCGGCGCGTTCGGCGCGGCCTGGGTCTGGGTGCGGCGCGGGGCCTGGGTGCGTGCGCACAGCTGGCTGCAGGTGCTGGCGGCGCCGGTCCTGTGGGTCGGGGTCGAGCAGTTGCGGGGCCGGTGGCCCTTCGGTGGCTTCCCCTGGGGGTACCTCGCCTTCTCCCAGACCGACGGCCCGCTCCTGCACCTGGCCCCGGTGGGAGGAGAGACGCTGGTCAGCGGCGTAGTGGTGGCGCTGGGCGCCCTGCTGGTGCTCACGTTGCTGCGGCTGAACCGGCGGCGGGTCGGTGCGGCGGGTGCGTACCTGACCGTCGCCCTCGCCGTCGCGTTCCTGCCGGCGCTGGTGCCGCTGAGCACCGGCGCCGAGTCCGGCACCCTGCGGGTGGGTGCCGTGCAGGGGAACGTGTCCGTGCGGGGCGCCGAGGCGATGTCCCAGGCACGGGAGGTGGCGGCGAACCACGCGGAGGGCACGCGCGCCCTGCTCGAGCGGGTCGACGTCGGTGAGCTCGACCTGGTGCTGTGGCCCGAGTCCGCCTCGGACATCGACCCGCGCACCGACGCCGGTGTCGCGGCTGTGGTGGACGGCGCCGCACGCGCCGTCGGCACCCCCATCCTGCTGGGCACCCAGCGGTTCCAGCCCGGACTGCGGTACAACAACTACATCCTGTGGGAGCCGGGGGTGGGTGCGAACCCCGACGTGGAGTACACCAAGCAACGGCCGGTGCCGTTCGGGGAGTACGTCCCCTACCGGGACCTCTTCCGCCGCCTCACCTCTGCCGTGGACCTGGTCACCACGGACATGGCCGCGGGGACCGGCAGGGCGATCGTCCCGGTGGGGATCGCACGCCTGGGCCGGGCCGTGCCCATCACCACCGCCATCTGCTTCGAGGTGGCGTACGACGACCTGATCCGCGAGGGAGTGCTCGCCGGTGGGGAGCTGATCGTCATCCCCACCAACAACGCCTCCTTCGGCTTCACGCAGGAGTCCACGCAGCAGCTGGCCATGTCGCGGTTCCGCGCCGCCGAGCACGCCCGGGCAGTGGTGCAGATCTCCACCGTGGGGGTCAGCGGCCTGATCGGCCCGGACGGTGACGTGCTGGCCCGGACGGGGTTGTTCACCGCCGAGCAGATGGTGGGGGAGCTCGCCCTGCGGACGTCCCTCACGACGGCGGACCGGCTGGGGGAGTGGCCCGGGATGGCCGTCAACGGGCTCGCCATCATCCTTCTCCTGGCGGGGCTCGCGGGCCGCGGCCGCGGCCCCCGCCGCCGACGCGCCCGGTGAGCCGGGGGCGGGGCTGCGAGGACAGGGCTCAGGCGCCCCGCCCGCGGCGGGTGTGACGGGACGAAGCGGCGTCCCCCCGGTCGTGCGGGCAAGGTAGCCCCCGAGCGCGCCGAGCGCGAAGTCGACCACGAATCGCTCGGCGTCGTGCACCTCCTCGAGCCCCCCAGGTCGCCGTTCCCGCGGGTGCCCCCGACACTGACGGGCTCAGTTGGTGCGGATGAAGCCGGGCAGGCTCATGGGGTCGAGGCTCTTGCCGTTCTTCCAGACCTCGAAGTGGACGTGGCAGCCGGTGACCTTGCCGGTGTCCCCGGTGTAGGCGATGACCTGGCCCTGGGAGACCTGCTGGCCCGGGCTGACGGCGAAGCGGGAGAGGTGGTTGTAGACGGTGACGGTGGACTGGCCGTCGATCAAGCCGTTGTTGACGATGACCTGGTTGCCGCTGGTCCCGGTGGCCCACGGGGGTTTCGTCGAGACCACGGTGCCGGCCGCGGCGGCGTACTGGGGGTTGCCGCAGGCGGAGCGTATGTCGGTGCCCAGGTGCATCCAGTAACCGCCGGTGATGGGGTACCAGCGCACGCCGTACGGGGAGGTGACGTACAGCGGGTTGGGCACCGGTGGGATGAGCCGCCCGTTCCCGGCAGGGGGCGCCGGGGCCGGGGCCGGCCGGCCCGCCGCCTGGGCGGCCGCGGCGTCCTGCGCCGCCTTGCGCCGGCGTTCCTCCTCCTCCCGGCGGTTGGCCGCGTCGATGGCCGCGATGTCTGCGCTGAGCTGGTCGTTCTCGGCCTGGATGGAGGCGATCTGGTCGGCGACGTCGCCCTTGCGGCTCTCCAGCGTGGCGGTCAGGGCGCTCATGTCCGCCTCCAGCTCGCGGACCTCGGCGGCGTGCCGCTCGGCGGTCGCCCGGGCCGCGTCGGCCGTGGCGACGGCGGCATCCGCCGCGACCTTGAGCTCGCCGATCCGCCCCGTGACCGCCTCCTGGCGGGCGTGTTGGTTCGCGGTCACCGCGGCCAGGGTCTCGAGCTCGTCGAGCACCTGGGTCTGCACCCGCACGGCGGTCTCGCGGACCGCGTAGCCCTGGAGGAACTCCTCGGTGGAGCCGGCGTCGAGCACCACCTCGATCGCGCTGACCGTGTTCTCCCCCCGGTAGGTGCTGCGCGCGAGCTCGCCCATCGCCGCCCGGGTCGAGGCGATCTTCTCCCCGCCCGCGGCGATGGCGGTCTCGATCGTGCGGGCCTCCTCCTCGGCGACGCCGAGCCGCCCGGCCACCTGCTCCTGCTCGCGGGCCGCCGCGGCGAGGTCCGCCTGCGCCTCGGCGAGCGCGGCCTCGGCTCGAGGCAGCTGGGCCCGGACGTCCTCGAGCGCGATGTGGGCCTCGACGATCTCCTCGTCGAGCCCCTCCAGGTCGGACTGGAGCTTCTCGCGGCGGTCCGCGTTCTCCTGCTGCTGGCGTACGAGGTCGTCCCGGCTCTCCGCCTGGGCCAGGGCCGCCGGGCCGATCAGGCTCAGGCCGACCAGCATGGCGACGCCGGCGCGACGGAGGGTGGTGCCCCAGCGGGGGGCGGCGGTGGGGGCTGGACGCATGGACAACGGCAGGCTCCTCAATCAGGTGGCGGCCAGTCTCGATGGTGAGGGGGAGCAGTGTTCTGCCCTGTCGCAAGGCTCGCAGGTCAGGCGAGGTCCACCCGGTAGGCGCTCACGTGGTTCATCGGATCTTCATGGTCGCTCCCAGGCACCCCGCCCGCCGTCGGGACGTGTCACGTTCGGGATGTCGGGCCACCACCACATCCACCACACACCATCCACCACCGGCCGCTGGGCATGAGGACGGTGCTCCTCGGCGTGGCCGTGACCCCCACGCACGCCGACCAGGGCGTCAGCGGTCGAGCTCGGTGACGTCCACCGCACCCTGCTCGGCGAGCCATGCCTGCGGATCGGTGGTGGTGAGCCTGTCGTCCGTGTGGATCTCGAAGTGCAGGTGTGGACCGGTGGAGTAGCCGTTGTTGCCGACCCCCGCGATGACGTCTCCCGCTGAGACCTCCTGACCGATCCGGACATAGAGTCCGTCGCGGTACATGTGGTTGTACCAGCTGTACACCGTCTTCCCGTCGATCTCGTGACGGAGGATGATCATCTCTCCGGAGCGCCCCGCCTTGGCCGGCCCGACGTACTCCACGACGCCGTCCGCGACGGCGTAGATGGGGGTGTTGCGCGGGCCCGCCATGTCCTGACCCTCGTGGAACTGCCGGCCGCGGCCGAAGGGATCGTTGCGCCAGCCGTAACCGGACGAGATGCGGAAGCTGCCCGCGGCCATCGGCATGACGACCCGGCCGGACAGGTTCGTGCTGGCGGCACGGATGCCGCTGGCGGCGTGGGCGACCTGGGCGAGCGGCTGCCGCTCGTCGCTCCGGGCGACGCTGACGGCCAGGGCGCGAACACGGGCCACCGGGTCGGCCCGGAGGCTGGCTGGGGTGCCCTCGGTCCCGGCGGCGGGCGCCGTGGCCTCCAGCGCCGCCAGGAGACTCGGCGCCGTCTGCACCGCCGCGTCCGGCGGCAGGTAGGCCGAGGCGGGCAGGAGCTCGGCGAGCGGTGCGGCGATGGTCAGCATGGCCAGACCGGCGAGGACGGCCACACGCGCGGGGACCCGGGCGGTGCGGGTGCGTTCCCGGATGACCGGACGGCCGCCGGCCGGGGTGCTGCGGGCCCCCCACCGGGGTGTTCCTGACGCCGCGTGGTGCGGCACATGGGGAATCCTTGACGTGCGGCGGTCAGCCTCTCGGAGCTGACGTCTGGTCCGCGGTACGACTGCCGTCACAGCCGCGATGTGACTTCCTTGAGCAGGGTGGCCGGCTCCAGCCACATCGAGGGGTAGTCGCCCTGCCACCGCTGCACGCCCTCCGCGTCGACCAGGAAGAAGCCATGGCCGGGCAGGCCCTCGTGCATGCCCGTGCCCAGAACCCCGTAGGTCTCGGACACGCGGCCGTCGTCGAGCAGGAAGGGCGTCGTGGCTCCGTAGCGCTGCATGTCCGGCAGGATCTGCTCAGCGGTGTTCATGACGATGGGAAGCACCGTGATGCCGGCCTCGGCGAATCCGGGCTCCTTCTCGATCTCGGCCATCTGCACGGTGCACGCCGCGCACCCGGCACCCTCGCTGAAGAACAGCACGACGGGACCGCCGCGCAGCTCCGACAGGGTCACGGTCGCGCCGTCGGTGGTGGGAAGGGTGAAGTCCGGCGCGAGGCGTTCGGTCGTGGAGGTCTGCTGCTGTGAGGTCAGCAGCCCGTAGGAAACCACGAAGACGGCTGCGAGCAGGGCCACGATGGCGGCGATGCGCCGGCTGCGCCGGCGCCGCACCGTGGCAGCGGCCTCGGCCCGCATACGGGTCGCCTTGGCCTCGATCTTGCGCTGCTTAGCGGTCGGCCGGGAGTCGGTGGCGGTCATCGGGGCAGTCCTTCGGGATCGTGTGCGGGCTGTTCGTCGGCGGGGGACGAGGTCTCGGGCTCGGGCTCGGGGGCGGGATGGCGTCGCCGGTCGCGCAGCGTGGCGACGACGAACACGGCGGCCACCGCGAGCAGAGCCAGACCGAGCACCGCCTCCGGCACCGGGCTCACCCATTCCTGGACGGTGCCGAACGCACCGGCGAGCCCTTCACCCACGGCGGCCTGGGCCTCGGTGCCGCCCGTCATGTTCGGACTGTCGGCCAGCAGGATGACGAAGACGCCCATGACGGCGAACCCGATCGCCACCACGAGGTTCACCGTGTTCGTGACGAACACCCGCCCGCGCACCCGGACCTTGACGAGCCTCGCGCGGAAGAGGCGCCGCTCGCCGAGCCGGAACTTGTCCCACGCGAGCGCCATGACGAAGAGCGGGAACACCATGCCGAACACGTACGCCAGGCCGAGCGTGATGCCGCCCGTCACGGAGCCCGAGAGGGCGGACAGCGTCATGACCCCGGCCAGCACCGGGGCACAGCAGCTCGACGCGATCCCGGAGAAGACCCCGAGGGAGAAGAAGCTCGCGGTGTCGCCGCGGGAGGTGTCGGGGGCGCGCAGGAAGCTCGGGAGGGACCACATCTTCCCCGACAGCGACAGGCCGGCCAGGGCGATCATGAGGAGACCGCCCGCCCAGTAGACCTCGACATGGTAATTGTTGATGGCCCCCGCGATCATGCTCACGCCGAGCGTGATGGGCACGAGCACCAGGGCCAGCCCGGCGGCAAAGACGAACGTCAGCGGCAGCAGGCGCCACCGTGCGTTCTTCACCGCTCCGGCCAGGTAGCTCGGCGCGAGGAAGACGATGCAGCACGGGGCGAAGAGGGCGACACCGCCGGCGAAGAAGGCCGCCAGGATGCTCCCGGTCGTGAGCAGCTCAGCTCCCACCGGTCACCGCCTCGCCGCGGCCAGGGAAGTGCCGTGGGCGAGGAGGAGTTTCTCCAACTTGCGCCGCGGAAGCTTGCCGGCGGAGAAGAAGGCATCGTCCACGAGGACCAGCGGGGTCATCGCCGGCCGGTGCTCGGCGACGAGCCGGTCACCCTCGGGGGACTCGATCTCCACCACGCGCACCTCGAGCGGGAATCGCTCCGCGAGCACCGCGAGCACCCGCTCGGCGTCGTCGCAAAAATGGCACGCGGGTGCGTGCACGACCGTGATCTTCACGGTCTGGTCGTGATCGTCCACATTCGTCTCCTGCGCGGTTGGCATATCCGATCAAGCCTGGACGGCCCGGCCGTGCCGACCGATCGCCGTTCGATGAAGAAGTGCTGAAGGTGGCGGGGAAGGCATGCCCCGCCACCGATGGTCAGCCGACGCGGATGAACGTGGGGTTGGAGTTGTAGATCGGGCCTTCCGTCAGCGGCGTCCCCGGCTGGCGGGCAGCGATGTTGTTGCCGTTACCGGTGTAGATGCCCACGTGGCCCGGCCAGGTGACGATGTCGCCCGGCTGCGCCTCGGCGGCCGACACCTTCGTCCCGACGGTCGCCTGCTCGCGGGAGGTGCGCGGCAGGTTGATGCCGAACTGGGCGTACACGTACTGCACGAAGCCCGAGCAGTCGAAGCCGCCCGGCGTGGTACCGCCCCACACATACGGGGTGCCGAGAAACTGGCGTGCCAAGGTGACGACCGCGCTGGACGAGGCCGCAGGAGCCGGCGCCTCGGTGGCGGCCGCCGGCGCGTCGCCGGAGCTGTCCAGCGCGGGGCGCTCGCCGGATCGGGAGGCCGTCAGGACGTCGCGACGGATCGCCGGCGCCGGCTCCGGCTCGGGGGCCGGCGTCGCCTGTGCGGCAACGGCTGGGACAGTCCAGGTGAGGCCGGTGGGGACCGTCACGCTGGGCGTGATGACGAGCGCGGACGCCGCAGCCGCGGCGACCGCTGAGACATCCACCCGGGGCAGCGCCGATGTCTCCGCCTGGGCTGACGCCGCGGTCCCGCCCGTGGCCACCACGGTGAGGACGAGGCCGGAGCCGGCGACGGCGGCGAGCCCGCGCCGTGCGGCGGGCCGGGCTGACTGGCCGAGGACGGTCAAGGGGGTGCTGGGCCGGTACGGGGCGCGATGACGCGCTCGACCATGGATGCTCAAGGGCGGGCTCTCCTGGATGCTCAAGGGCTGGCTCTCCTGGTTGGGCGGGGCCGGAGGAGTGGGGTGGGCAGGGTCTGGTACTCCGCGCGGCCCTTTCGGAGCGGGATGCTCCGGAAGTGATTCCGACGTTATGGGCGCCGGCGCGCGGATGTCACGCTTCGATAACGCACTTCATCGAACCTTCATCGGACCTTGGGCGGAACGGCCGGGCGTGGTGGCCGCGCACTCACTCCCGCGCTGCCGTACTGTCTGCGTATGCATGAAGATGAGCAGGCATACTCCTTGGCGGTCGAGAGCGAGTACGTGGACCTCGCGGCTGAGGTGTTCTCGTTGCTCGCCGACGCCACCCGGGTGCGGATCATCCTCGTGCTGAGCGGCGGCGAGTCGTCGGTCAACGACCTGGCCGAGACGGTCGGCAAGAGCCCCACGGCCGTCTCCCAGCACCTCGCAAAGCTGCGGTGGGGTCGGATCGTCCGAGCGCGTCAGGACGGCAACCGGGTGTTCTACTCGCTCGTCGACGAGCACGCGCGCAACCTCGTCACGCAGGCCGTGTTCCAGGCGCAGCACGCCGTCGACGAGCAGCCCGCTCACCACCCCGCGCCCGGCCGCGGGGACGGGGTGACATGGTGACCGCGTCTCGCCGCGGGGCCGTGGGGGCCGAAGACCCCCGTCACGGCGACGACGCTCGCGACCACGGCGAGCCGGGCCACGAGGGCCAGGACCATGCGCACGAGCACAATGGCCACGACCACCCGCACGAGTACGAGGGCCACGACCGCCACCACGGCGGCGGGCTCCGCGGCCGGCTGCACGAGGTGTTCGTGCCGCACTCCCACGACGCGGCCGACTCGATCGACGACGCCCTGGAGGCGAGCGGTCAGGGCATCCGGGCGGTCAAGATCAGCCTGGTCGTCCTGGCGGCCACCGCCGCCGCGCAGCTCGCCATCGTCGCCATCAGCGGGTCGGTCGCGCTGCTCGCCGACACGATCCACAACTTCTCCGACGCCATGACGGCCGTGCCCCTGTGGATCGCGTTCGTCCTGGGCAGGCGCCCGGCCACGACGCGGTACACCTACGGGTACGGACGCGCGGAGGATCTGGCCGGGTTGTTCATCGTCGCGATGATCGCCCTGTCCGCAGTGGTCGCGGGCGTGGAGTCCGTGCGCCGCCTGGCCGATCCGCAACCCGTGGAGAACCTCGGCTGGGTGCTCGCCGCCGGCGTCGTCGGGTTCGCCGGCAACGAGGCGGTGGCCGTGTACCGCATCCGCGTCGGCCGTCGCATCGGCTCCGCCGCGCTCGTGGCCGACGGCGTGCACGCCCGCACCGACGGGTTCACCTCGCTCGCGGTCGTCCTCGGCGCCCTCGGCGTGCTGGCCGGCTTCCCGCTCGCCGACCCGATCGTCGGGCTGGTCATCACCGCGGCCATCCTCGCCCTACTCTGGGGCACCGCACGCGACGTCGGGCGCCGGTTGCTCGACGGCGTCGACCCCGATCTCACGGACCTGGCCCGCCACACCCTCGAGCACGCCCCGGGCGTGCCGCAGGTCCATGACGTCCGGCTCCGGTGGGCCGGTCACCGCCTGGCCGTGCAGGCCCGCCTCCAGCTCCCACCCGAGACCACGGTCGCGGACGCCCAGAGCATCACGACCGCCGCCACCCACGCCCTGCGCCACATGCTGCCCTCGCTCGGCGACGTCGCCATCAACACCACTGCGAACTGACAGCGCCGGCGCCGGCGCGGCGAGGCGCGGGATCGCGGCCCGGGAACGTCCGATACCCTCCGCCCAGGGTCCCCGGAACCACCACCATGCGCAGGAGCATCGCCGATGAGCTCGTCCCCGACCGCCGACCTGGCGATCGACACCACCCGCCTCCGTAAGACCTACCGGACCGCCCGCGGTCGGCAGGTCGCCGTCGAGAGCCTGGACCTGAAGGTTCCGGTGGGTGGCGTGCACGGCTTCCTCGGACCCAACGGGTCCGGCAAGACGACCTCGATCCGGATGCTGCTCGGCCTCGTCCGCGCCGACTCCGGCACCATGCGGATCTTCGACCAGCCGGTCCCCGAGCGGCTGCCCGACGTCGTCGGCCGCGTGGGCGCCATCGTGGAGTCGCCCAAGTTCTTCCCCGCCTTCACCGGGGTGAAGAACCTCTCCCTCCTCGCCGACGCCATCGGGGCGCCGCGCACCCGGGTCGGTGAGGTCCTCGCCCAGACCGGTCTGGGCGACCGGGGCAAGGACCGCTACCGCGGCTACTCCCTCGGTATGAAGCAGCGCCTCGCGATCGCCGCGACCCTCCTGAAGTCGCCCGACCTGCTCATCTTCGACGAGCCGACCAACGGCCTCGACCCGGCCGGCATCCGGGAGATCCGCGAGACTATGCGCCACCTGGCGGACGAGGGCCGCACCGTCCTCGTCAGCAGCCACATCCTCGCCGAGGTCGAGCAGGTCGCCGACACCGTCTCCATCATCGGCCACGGCCGGCTGCTCGCCTCGGGCCGCGTCGACGACGTCATCGGTGCCCGTGCCACCACCGCAGTGCGGGTGGGTGTCACCGACCCCGCCGCGGCGGGGTCGGTGCTCACGGCCGCGGGTCTCGACGTCGAGCGGGACGGCGCGATGCTCGTCGTGAGCGGGGTGCCGGAGCCTGCGCACATCACCTACCTGCTGGCGCAGCGGCACATCTACGTCGGCGAGCTCGTCCCGGTCCGTGCCGGCCTGGAGTCCGTGTTCCTCGCGCTGACCAGCGGCGAGGGCCTCGGCGAGATCCCCGCGACCCGCCGCGCCCGCCGCGCCCGCCGCGCCCGCCGCGGCTCCGGGCTCGGGCAGCCCGCCCCGCCGGGCCCCGCCTCCGCGCAGCACGAGGCCGAGGGAGACGCCCGATGATCCACCTCACCAGGGTCGAGCTGCGCCGCCTGCTGTCCCGGTACCTGGTGATCGCCGCGTTCGTCGGCGCACTGCTGGCCACCGGGGCGCTGCTGTTCGCTACGTGGCAGACCGCCAAGCCGATGAGCCCGGCGCAGACCGCCGAGGCGGAGCGCTACTACCAGCAGGCCCTGGCCGACTGGGAGGAGAACGGCCAGGAGATGATCGCCCAGTGCCTGGAGGACCAGGCGCGACAGTCGGAGCTCGAGGGCACGGAGCTCGACTTCGGATGCGAGCAGCAGGAGCCCCAGCGCGAGTGGTTCGTCATGACGGCCCCGCAGCTGCCGGACCAGCTGCCCGGTCAGCTCTCGGCGCTCGGAACGCTCCTCCTCTTCGCCGCGCTCCTGGTCGGCGCGACCGGGACGGCCGCCGAGATCAGCACGGGCGCGATCGGTAACTGGCTCACGTTCGAGCCGCGCCGCCTGCTCGTCTACGCCTCGAAGCTGCTCGCCGCCGGGCTGGTGGTGCTCCCCGTGGCGATGCTCCTGCTGCTCGTGACGACAGGGGGGACGTGGCTGATCGCCGACCGCTTCGCGCTCGCGGACACCATGACGTCCCAGCACTGGGGCGAGGCCGGGTGGATGGGGCTGCGCCTCCTCGCCATCACGTGCGCGGCGGCGGTCGTGGGGGCGGCGCTCGGTTTCCTCCTGAAGCACACCGCGGCCGTTCTCGGCGTCGCCGTCGGCTACTTCATCGTCGTCGAGGGGATGTTCAGCGGTGTCCTGAGCCGCTTCCAGCCGTGGCTGCTGATGCGGAACATCGAGAGCTGGATGCTCGGTGGCACCGTGTACTACGTGGACTCCTGCACCACCGGTCCGACCGGGACGTCGTGCGAGAGCGCGGAGCGCGCCCTGAGCCTCGCACAGGCGGCCGGATACCTCGGGGCCGGCGTCGTGGTGGTGGTCGTCGTCGCCGGGCTGGTGTTCCGCCGTCGCGACGTCGCCTGACCCCTTCCCGCTGCTGCGCGACCATGGGAGTGTCGCTGCCGTGACGCTGCCGTGGCCGGCGTCCGCGCCCGCCCTCGCCCTCGCGCCGGTCGACGTCATCGAGGTCCGGGGGCCACGCCACCCCTGGGGTGGGCCGCTCGACGTCGATGGTCTCGCCGTGGCATCAGTCCTGGCCGCTGCCCGGGCCGCGCGGGCGCTGTCGCAGCGGCGGGGCCGGCCGCGCGTGATCGCCGTCGACAGCGGCGACGTCGTCGCGGCCTTCGACTCGTTCCGTCATGGCGGCGAGCGGCATCGCCCACCGCGACGGCCGGCCCGACACCCGGGACAGTGACGCCGCCTGGCGGCCCGGTGCGCTGCCGGTCCAGGCGCTCGACCACGCGACGGGGTACCTCGTCGCTGCCGCGGTCATGGCGCTCCTCGCGGCGCGGGTGGACGCCGCGGTGCACTCGGGCGGGTCAGCCTCGCCCGGGTGGCGCACGAACTCCAGGCCCTGCCGGCGCGGGGAGCGGTGCCGGCGACCTCCTCGGTGACCGGGTCGTCCCCGGCCGGGCCCACGTCGGAGCTGCCGGTACCGGGATCACCGATCGGCCCGCCCCGGACGCTCAGCCGGTCATCGCCCTACGGCAGGATCGACCATGTGCCCCCGCCGTTCGCCGTCGACGGTGCGCCGCTCGACCTCCCGTCCCCGCCGGACCGGTACGGCGCGGCGGAGCGGGTCTGGCGCTGGGGCGCCTTCTTGTCGCCGCTCCGTGGTGTCCGAGGGCCGGGGGTGTCCGAGGGCCGTGCTAGAAACGTGGACATGATTCCCGAGCAGGACGTCCGTCGGCTCGTCGGGGGCGGTGCGTTCGAGCGGGGCCGGCAGTATGCCCACAGCGGCCACGTGGTCCAGATGCTCGCCTCGGCGGGCCGCACCCGGATCGTGGGCAAGGTGACCGGCAACGGCCCGTCGCCCTACGTCGTCACGGTCACCCTCGCCGCGGACGACGCCGGTCTCGTGCGACCGGTCGAGGGGATCTGCACCTGCCCCGTCGGCTGGAACTGCAAGCACGTCGCCGCCCTCCTCCTGCGCGCCCGGGAGGAGCTCGGCACTGGCGGCACCGGCGGCACCGGCGGCACCGGCGGCGGCTGGCGCTCGCAGTTGGACCGGCTCCTGCCGTCCCGGGAGCCCGCCGCAGCCGTGGGAGAGCTCGCGCTCCAGATCGAGGTGGGCGGCACCGCCGGTGCCCCGGCGTGGCACCGGGCGCGCCGGGTGGCGTCCGTGCGCCTCGGCATGCGTCCCGTGCGCCGCTCGACGACCGGCCGCTGGGTGCGCACCGGGATCTCCTGGCGGGACCTGACCTACCGGCCGGTCGGCTACCCGTCCGAGCACGTCCAGGTGCTCCGCACCATCGCCCAGCTCGATGGCGGCGACATCTACCGCTACGCGGCCAACGACCAGTGGATCTACCTCGACGACGTCGCCGCCGCTCAGATCTGGGACGTGTTCGAGCAGGCGGCCGCCGTCGGCCTGTCCTTCGTCCAGGCCGGTAAGGCTGCCCGCCCGGTCCTGCTCTCGCCCGAGCCCGGCCGGGTGAGCCTCGACGTCCGCCAGGACGGCGAGGGCCTGGAGCTCCTCCCCACCGTGACGGTCGCGGGTGAGCCCGTCGATCTTGAACGGCTCGTGCTCGTCGGGTCGCCGGCACACGGGATGTATTCGTGGCAGGCGGGGACCGGCCCCGGGGTCGTGGGCGCGGTGACGCTGACGCGCCTGGCGCAACCGGCCGGCGTCGCCCTGATCGAGGCCGTCGCCCGGCGCAGCACGATCCGGGTCCCGGCCGAGGCGGTCGAGGACTTCACCACCGGTTACCTGCCACTGCTCAGCAGTGCTGTACCCCTCGTGTCCCGCGATGCCACGTTCGAGGTCCCCGACGCGCCGCGCCCCGCCCTCCGTCTCGAGCTCCACCACCTCGACCGACACCGCCTCGAGCTGGCGTGGAGCTGGCGCTACCGCGCGTCGCCCCCCGGTGCGCCACCGGAGGAGGTGCCGGAACGCCGCGGTGCCCCCGCGCCGTCGGGTGGCAGCGAGGCCGGGGTCCCGATGCGACTCCATCCGGTCCCGGGGGAGCGGGCCTACCGCGACCGGGCCGCCGAGACCGCTCTGCTCGAGTCCGTCGGGCTCCCGCCGGCCGGCGTCCCGGCGCTGGCCGAGTCGGTCGACGGCGCCCCCCGGCTGGCCGCGCGCGCCGTGCTCGAGGGGATGGATGCGGTCGTCTTCACGCTCGACGTGCTCCCGAGCCTGCGCGCACACCCGGACATCGTCGTGGTCGAGGAGGGTGAGCCGGCCGAGTTCCGGGCCGCCGAGGGGGCCCCGGTCATCGCGCTGTCCACCACGAGCCGCGCCGACGACCGGGACTGGTTCGACCTCGGCGTCACCGTCAGCATCGACGGTGCGGACATCCCGTTCAACGACCTCTTCCTTGCGCTCGCCCGCGACGACGAGCACCTGGTCCTGCCCAGCGGCATCTTCTTCCGGCTCGACCGCCCCGAGCTCACCCAGTTGAGGGACCTCATCGAGGAGGCGCGCGCCCTGCAGGACCCCGGCACCCGGGGCCTGCGGATCAGCCGCTTCCAGGCGGGTCTGTGGGAGGAGCTCGAGGCGCTGGGGGTCGTCACCGAGCAGGCCGAGCAGTGGCGCCGCTCGGTGGGGGCCCTGCTCGGCGGGTGGCGCGGCGAGCATCGACCGGGGCGGGAGCCGCGCGACGGCGAGCGGTCCGGCGGTGAGCAGCCCGACGGACCGCGGGTTGCCGCCGACGTGCCCGTACCCGCGTCGCTGCACGCGGACCTGCGGTCCTACCAGCAGGACGGCTACGCGTGGCTCACCCGGCTGGCCGAGCACGGCCTCGGTGGGGTCCTCGCCGACGACATGGGCCTGGGCAAGACGATCCAGACGCTCGCCCTCTTCGCCCGCCACCACGAGCGGGCGCGTGACGCGGGCGGTGCCCCCGGTGCGGGCACACCTGCGGCGGACGGGCGCGGGAGCGGTGATGCCGCCTCGGCGGGCACCGGGCCGTTCCTCGTCGTCGCACCGACATCGGTGGTGGGCAACTGGGTCGCCGAGGCCGCCAGGTTCACCCCGGACCTGCGGGTGGTGGGCGTGTTCGAGACCCAGGCCCGCCGCGGCGTCCCGCTCGACGACGTCACCGCCGGCGCCGACGTCGTCGTCACCTCCTACACACTGTTCCGGCTGGAGTTCGAGGAGTACGCCGCGCTCGAGTGGTCCGGGCTCGTCCTCGACGAGGCCCAGACCGTCAAGAACCACCAGTCGAAGGCGTACCAGTGCGCCAGGCGGCTCGCCGCCCCGTTCAAGCTGGCGATCACCGGTACCCCGATGGAGAACAACCTCACCGAACTGTGGGCGCTGCTCGCCATCGTGGCACCCGGGCTCTTCCCCAACCTCAAACGCTTCGAGGAGTACTACCGGCGCCCCATCGAGCGCGACGGCGACCGCGCCCGCCTCGCCCAACTCCAGCGCCGCATCACCCCGTTGCTGCTGCGCCGCACGAAGGAGCAGGTCGCCAAGGACCTGCCCGCCAAGCAGGAGCAGGTCATCGAGGTCGAGCTGGCCCCGCGGCACCGCACCGTCTACCAGCGCCACCTCCAACGCGAGCGGCAGAAGGTCCTCGGGCTCATCGAGGACATGGACAAGAACCGGTTCGCGATCTTCCGCTCGCTCACCCTGCTGCGCCAGCTCAGCCTCGACCCCTCCCTCGTGGACGAGGCCTACGCCGGCGTCCCCGCCACCAAGCTCGACATCCTCCTCGAGCTCCTCGACGACGTCGTCGCCGAGGGCCACCGAACGCTGATCTTCAGCCAGTTCACCGGGTTCCTCGGGCGGGTTCGCGAACGCCTCGACGCCGCGGGCACCGCGTACTGCTACCTCGACGGCCGCACCCGCCGCCGCGCGGAGGTGATCGAGCGGTTCCGCGCCGGCGACGCCCCCGTGTTCCTCATCAGCCTCAAGGCCGGCGGGGTCGGGCTGAACCTCACCGAGGCCGACTACTGCATCCTGCTGGACCCGTGGTGGAACCCGGCCACCGAGGCCCAGGCGGTCGACCGCGTCCACCGCATCGGGCAGACCCGTTCGGTGATGGTGTACCGCCTCGTCGCCAAGGACACGATCGAGGAGAAGGTCATGGCGCTGAAGGAGAACAAGGCCAGGCTGTTCCAGAGCGTCATGTCCGACGCCGCCCTGGCGGACGCCGCCCTGAGCGCCGACGACGTCCGCGCCCTCCTCGAGTAGGTCGGCGAAAGATGTGGCAGATGTGACCGGTGTGACGAACGTGACCTCGCAACGGCTCAAACTTGGCGGAGACACGCGGAAAACTGGCGCGTGAATGCGACAACTGCGGCGACGGGTGCGTAATGTCTGGCGCTAGTGGCGCCGATGTCCGAGGTGCCCGAACCGAACGATGAGAGGGATTTCATGTCCGTCAACCGCACCGAGCTCGTCGCCGCCATTGCCGAGCGCGCCTCGCTCACCAAGACCGATGCCGACGCCGCTCTGTCTGCGCTCCAGGAGGTCCTGGTGGACTCCCTCGGCAAGGGTGAGGCCGTCAAGGTCACCGGCCTGCTGTCGATCGAGCGCGTCGAGCGCGCGGCCCGCACGGGCCGCAACCCCCGCACGGGTGAGGAGATCCAGATCCCCGCCGGCTACGGCGTGAAGATCTCGGCCGGCTCCGCGCTGAAGAAGGCCGTCTCCAGCAAGTGATCTTGCGCTGACGAGCACGGACGGGCAGGACCGCGACGGTCCTGCCCGTCCCGCTTCACTGCCGTGCCGCGTGCCGCGTGCCGTCGGCCGCGCCGCCCCGGAGCGTGCCTGCCGCCACACTGTGGTGAGACTTTGCCGGCAGATCACCGGCAGATCCTCACCACAGCATCGCGTTGCGCCCCGCACCAGCCCACCCCAAGGAGGTGTCGCCGTGGAGGTCGTGATCGACACCGGCGACGTCGTCGCCACCCTCGCCGCCGACGCGATCGAGCGGCTGCTGACCGTCCGGCCCGACGCCGTGCTCGGGCTTGCCACCGGCTCCACGCCGCTGCCCGTCTACCAGGAGCTGATCCACCGCCACCGCCACCGCGACGGCCGGCTGAGCTTCGCCCGGGCGCGCGCCTTCCTGCTCGACGAGTACGTCGGCCTGCCACCCGAGCATCCCGAGAGGTACCGCAACGTCATCGACCGCGAGCTGGTCGACGCCGTCGACTTCGCACCCGACGCCGTGCGGGCCCCGGACGGCGGCGCGGACGACCTGCTCGCCGCGTGCGACGCCTACGACGCCGCGATCGCCGCCGCCGGCGGGGTCGACCTCCAGATCCTGGGGATCGGCGCCAACGGCCACGTCGGGTTCAACGAGCCTGGTTCCTCCCTCGCCTCGCGCACCCGGGTGGAGGTCCTGACCGAGCAGACCCGCCGCGACAACGCCCGCTTCTTCGACGGCGACGTCGCCGCCGTGCCGCGGCTTGCCGTGACCCAGGGCCTGGGCACGATCATGTCCGCCCGCCACCTCGTCCTCCTGGCCACCGGTGGGGCGAAGGCCGAAGCGGTCCACCAGCTCGTCGAGGGAGCGGTCAGCGCCCGCTGGCCGGGGACCGTGCTCCAGCACCACCAGCACGTCACCGTCCTGCTCGACGACGACGCCGCCGCCCGGCTCGAGCTCGCCGCCTACTACCGCGAGATGCGCGCCGCCAGGCCGGCGTGGCTCGAGCTGTGAGCCGGCGCGGCGGCAGTGGTGCCCCGGCGCATCGGTAGTGGTGCACTGGCGCGGTGGCAGTCGTGCGCCGAGCTGTGCGGCGGCAGCCATGCGGGAGCCGTGAAGCACGCCCGGAACGAGTCGAATCGCCCACCGAGCACCCGCCGCGGCGGGTGCCGCACGCTTAGACTGGTCGGCATGAGCACTTCGTCCCCGGACCAGCCGACGGGCCCCCAGCCCCCCTCCAGCCAGCCGGCCGGCGGCACCAGCGTGCTCGAGCGCGAGGAGGTGCGCGAGCAGGTCTCCCCGGGGGATGACGAGCGGTACGCGCACTACGTCCGCAAGGACAAGATCACCGCGTCGGCGGTCACCGGTCAGCCTGTCATCGCCCTGTGCGGCAAGGTGTGGACCCCCGGCCGTGACCCCAAGAAGTACCCGGTGTGCCCCACGTGCAAGGCGATCTTGGAGGGCATGAACCCCGGCGGTGACGGCGCCGGCAAGGGCCGTGGCTGGCCCTTCGGCCGCGATCGCGGCGGCTCGTCCGCAGGAAACGGGGAGTGACCGCCCCGCACCAGCGCAGGTCGACGACGACCCAGGCTCCCGGTCCGCACGCCGTCTCCACGGCGGCGGCCGAGCAGCTCCCGCCCGCGTTCCCCGCGCGGGCGGCCTGGGGCACGGCGTCGCGTCTGCGCGCCTGGCAGGCCGACGCGCTCGAGCAGTACCTGACGGCCGAGCCGCGCGACTTCCTCGCCGTCGCCACCCCGGGCGCGGGTAAGACGACCTTCGCGCTGCGGGTGGCCACCGAGCTGCTCGCCCGCGGCGTCGTCCGCCGCGTGACGGTGGTCTGCCCCACCGAGCACCTCAAGTCCCAGTGGGCCGACGCCGCTGCGCGCGTCGGCGTCCAGCTCGACCCCGCGTTCAAGAACTCCCAGGGGCGCCACGGCGACTCCTTCGACGGCGTCGCCGTGACGTACGCCCAGGTCGCCGCCAACGCCGCCCTGCACCGGGCCCGCACCCAGGCTGCGCCGACGCTCGTCATCCTGGACGAGGTCCACCACGGCGGCGACGCCTTCAGCTGGGGCGATGCCGTCCGTGAGGCGTTCGAGCCGGCCCGCCGGCGCCTGTCGCTGACCGGGACGCCGTTCCGCTCCGACACCGCCGCCATCCCGTTCGTGGAGTACCAACGCGGCTCCGACGGCGTGCGCCGCTCCCGCGCGGACTTCTCCTACAACTACGGCGACGCCCTGCGCGACGGCGTCGTCCGCCCGGTCATCTTCCTCAGCTACTCCGGCCAGATGCGCTGGCGCACGAAGGCCGGCGACGAGGTCTCCGCCGACCTCGGCGAGGCGATGACCAAGGACATGACCGCACAGGCCTGGCGCACCGCCCTGGACCCGGTGGGGGAGTGGATCCCCGCCGTCCTGGCCGCCGCCGACCAGCGCCTCATCGAGGTCCGCCGCGCCGTGCCCGACGCCGGTGGGCTGGTCATCGCCACCGACCAGACCGTGGCACGCGCCTACGCCAAGACCCTGCGTGGGATCACCGGCGAGCCGGCCGTCGTCGTCCTGTCCGACGACGACGGTTCGGGCGCCCGGATCGACGAGTTCGCCGCCGGCACGCAGCGGTGGATGGTGGCCGTGCGCATGGTCTCCGAGGGCGTCGACGTCCCCCGACTCGCCGTCGGCGTCTACGCCACGGCGACGGCCACGCCGCTGTTCTTCGCCCAGGCCGTGGGCCGGTTCGTCCGGGCCCGCCGCCGTGGCGAGACGGCGTCGGTGTTCCTGCCGTCGGTGCCCCACCTCCTCGCCCTGGCCGGCGAGCTCGAGGTCGAGCGCGACCACGCCCTCGACAGGGTCCTCACCGCCGAGGAGAAGGGCACGTTCTTCACCCCCGAGGACGCCCTCGTCGCCCAGGCGAACCGAGCCGAGCAGGCGTCCGACGACCTGATGCTCCCCGGCTTCGAGGCCCTGGAGGCCCAGGCCACGTTCGACAAGGTCCTCTTCGACGGCGGCGAGTTCGGTACCGGCGCCGCCGTCGGGTCCGTGGAGGAGCAGGAGTACTTGGGCCTGCCCGGGCTGCTCGAGCCGGACCAGGTCACCACGCTGCTGCGGGCCCGGCAGACCGAGCAGCTCAAGATGCAGAAGCGGGAGGCCAAGGCGAAGGCCGCCCGGGACGAGAACACCCGCGTCGACGACCACCGCCGCCGCGCCGCCGCCCGCAAGGAGCTCAACACCCTCGTCTCCGCGTGGTCGCGCCGCTCCGGCACCCCCCACGGCGTGGTCCACGCGGATCTGCGCAACACGTGCGGTGGGCCCGAGGTGGCCCTGGCGCGCACCGAGGAGATCGAGGCGCGCATCACCCTGCTGCGGAAGTGGTTCGTGGGCCGGCGCTGAGTACCGCCCGAGCGGATGCAGCCGGCCCGGGAACCGATCGGATGCGGCCCGGCCCCATCCCTGCGACGCTTGCGGGCGTCCGGGGCGATCTGGTCACCGTCGAGCGGCGGTCCCACGCCCCTGAAGGAAGGGGAGCGACATGTCCACGTGGCTCATTCTCATCATCGTCGGTGTCGTGATGCTCATCCTGGGCGTCGCCATCGAGGCCGCCAAGGTGCTCATCTGGATCGGCATCGCCGTCGTCGTCGTCTCACTCATTTTCGGCCTGGTCGGCCGCGGGAGGACCCGCATGTAGCGCGCGGGCGCCCGCCGGACGCGCGGGCGCCCGCCGGACGGGGTCACCAGTGGCCACGCCACGCGGGACGGGGCGAGGACGGGTCCATGTCCCGGGAGTCGGGCCCATATCCCGGGGACCGAGGGCGCGGCTCGGACGATGTCGCCGAGAGTGGGTTCACCCGACGGGGTCGGTGCCCGCCGGGTCGTCGACCGGGTCGATGTCGACGTGCCGGGTGGAGATGGCGGGCTCGCCGTCGGAGAGGCGCCACGCGGCGTACGGGAGTTCCGCGCGTGAGGCGAGGTGCCGTTCCCGGGCCGCGACGACCGCCGCCGGGCCCCGGTGCTCGTCGGCGATGTCCCCGCCGCGCACCAGGGGCACCTGGAGCGGCCGTGCCCCGGCCCGTTCCAGCTCGGCCAGTGCGGCGTCGGCGTCCGAGGCAGCCACCACCAGCTCCTCGGCGGCGTAGCCGTGCGTGAGCACCCGCCCGGCGGACTTGCGGCCACCGAGGGAGGTCTTGGACGTCGACTCCTTCGCGACCTCCGCCATGCGGCCGTTCGCGTCCTCGCGGGCGACGAGCTTGTAGACCAGCTCCGCGGTGGGGTGGCCCGAGCCGGTCACGAGCCGCGTGCCGACCCCGTAGGAGTCCACCGGCGCCGCGCCGAGCGCGGCGATGGCGTACTCGTCCAGGTCGGACGTCACCGTGATCTTGGTGCTCGTGGCGCCGAGGGCGTCGAGCTGCTCGCGCACCGCGAAGGCCTGCGCCAGCAGGTCCCCGGAGTCCAGCCGGACGGCACCCAGCTCCCCGCCGGCGGCACGAGCCGTCGCCACGGCCCGCTCGACGCCGCGCCGGACGTCGTAGGTGTCCACCAGCAGCGTGGTGCCCGGCCCCAGCGTCGCCACCTGCGCCGCGAACGCCGCCGCCTCGTCGTCGTGCAGGAGCGTGAAGGAGTGCGCGGCGGTGCCGATGGTCCGGATGCCGAACGAGCGGCCGCCCTCCAGCGTGGACGTTCCGACGAACCCGCCGACGGCGGCCGCGCGCGCCGCGGCGACCGCGGCGGTCTCGTGGGTGCGCCGCGCCCCCATCTCCAGGCACGGGCGCCCGTGGGCCGCAGCGGTCATCCGGGAGGCGGCGGCCGCGACCGCGCTGTCGTGGTTGAGGATCGAGAGCACGATCGTCTCGAGCACGACGGCCTCGGCGAACGTGCCCTCGACCGTCATCACCGGCGAGCCCGGGAAGAAGCACTCGCCCTCGGCGTAGCCGGTGATGTCCCCGCGGAACCGGTACTCACTCAGGAACTCCAGGGTCTTCTCACCCACCACCTGCGTGGCGGCGAGGAAGTCGATCTCCTCGGGGCCGAACGTGAAGGCGGCGACGGCGTCGAGCACCCGGCCCGTACCGGCCACCACCCCGTACCGGCGGCCGGCCGGCAGGCGCCGTGCGAAGACCTCGAACGCGCTGCGGCGGTGCGCCGTCCCGGAGGCCAGCGCGCCCTCGATCATCGTCAGTTCGTACATGTCCGTCAGCAAGGCCGTGCTCGTGATGCCCATTGTCCGCATGGGAGGAAACCTATCGCCAGGGACCACTCGCCGGCGCACGTGTGGCCCCGTCCAGCGCCGTGCACAGGCCCGCACCCGGCCGGGCGCACCGATTGCCTACAGTGGGCACTGTGACTCCCACCGCGCCCTGGCACCTGCGCGTCGCGACCGCGCCCGCGGAGCAGGAGGCCACGGGCGCGGCGGACCAGGTCGTCCCCGAGCGACCCTGGCGCACCTCCGTCTGGAACGACCCGGTCAACCTCATGAGCTATGTGACGTACGTGTTCCAGACGTACTTCGGCTATGACGAGCCGACCGCGACCCGGCTGATGATGCGGGTGCACACCGAGGGCCGCGCGATCGTCTCCCACGGCTCGCGCGAGAAGATGGAGGCGGACGTGCAGGCCATGCATGCCTACGGCCTGTGGGCCACCCTCGAGCAGGAGGAGGCGTAGGTGCGGGCGTTCGTCGCAGGTTCCGTCGGGTACGTCTCGCGGCTGGAGTCGGCCGAGCGGGCGGTGATCGCCCGGCTCGTCGCCGAC
>NZ_JBTSDU010000026.1:0-26534 GCF_054605595.1 Georgenia sp.
GCGTGCACCGGCCCGCCGGCGGCGACGAGCGCAGCACGCTGCGCCGCCTCGACCCGCGGCAGGAAGCGTGCCGTGCGCAGCGTCCCCTCCGCCATCGCGGCGCTCATCGCGGAGCGCTCGTCCCGGAGATGATCGTCGGCCGCGCCCGACCCCACGACGACGACCTCGCCGGTCGCGACGGTGACGGTCGACGTCGGCCCCAGCTCCGCCGTCTGGCGCTGGAGGCGGTGACGGCGGACGGCGAGCACGGCGACCGGCGCCGCGAGGACGGCCGCGAGGCCGAGCGGCACCCAGGCGGTCCAGCCGTCACGGGTGAGGCCGTGGACCAGTGCGAGGATCGCGAACAGGCCGACGTTCAGCCCGGCGGCGGTGAGCAGCAACGCGCCGGGGCGCCGGGCGATGCGCACCAGCGTGGGCACCACCTGGTTGAGGAGCTCCCCGGCAGCGGTCATCTCCCCAGGGTGGCACGCGACCGCGGTCCGCCACCGGTCACCTCGCCATCGGCGAACAGCGGGAACCTCCCGACGTCGTCGGCGCCGGTGCGGCGTGGGACCATGGGGCGAAGAAATATCCGACGTGTGCGATCGTGCACCGCGTACAGAGGTGGACGTGCCCCCCATCCCCAGCCCGGCCCTGACGGCTCAGATCCGCCCGGCGGCGACCCCGCCGGAGCTCCTGCGCAACTTCTGCATCATCGCCCACATCGACCACGGCAAGTCGACGCTGGCGGATCGGATGCTGCAGTTCACCGGTGTCGTCGATGCACGCGACATGCGAGCGCAGTACCTGGACCGGATGGACATCGAGCGCGAGCGCGGCATCACGATCAAGTCCCAGGCCGTGCGGATGCCCTGGCAGGTGGGGGAGCGGGCCTTCGCGCTGAACATGATCGACACCCCGGGCCATGTGGACTTCTCCTACGAGGTCAACCGGTCGCTGGCCGCGTCCGAGGGCGCGGTGCTGCTGGTCGACGCCGCGCAGGGGATCGAGGCACAGACGCTCGCGAACCTGTACCTGGCGATGGAGAACGACCTCGCGATCATCCCGGTCCTGAACAAGATCGACCTCCCGGCGGCGCAGCCGGAGAAGTATGCCGAGGAGCTCGCGAACCTCATCGGCGGCGACCCCGAGGACTGCCTACGGGTCTCGGGCAAGACCGGGGCCGGCGTCGTCGAGCTCCTCGACCGGATCGTGCGCGACATCCCCGCCCCAGAGGGCGACGCAGACGCCCCCTCGAGAGCCATGATCTTCGACTCCGTCTACGACACCTACCGCGGTGTCGTCACGTATGTGCGCGTCATCGATGGGCAGCTCTCCCCGCGCGAGCGCATCCAGATGATGTCGACGCGTGCCACCCACGAACTGCTCGAGATCGGCGTCATCTCGCCCGAGCCCACGCCGTCCGAAGGCCTGGGCGTGGGTGAGGTGGGCTACCTCATCACCGGTGTGAAGGACGTGCGCCAGTCCAAGGTCGGCGACACGGTCACCAACCTCTCGAAGCCGGCCACGAAGGCGCTCGGCGGTTACCGCGAGCCGAAGCCGATGGTCTTCTCGGGCCTGTACCCGATCGACGGCTCCGACTACCCGGTGCTGCGAGACGCCCTGGACAAGCTCAAGCTCAACGACGCCGCCCTCGTCTACGAGCCGGAGACGTCGGTCGCGCTCGGCTTCGGGTTCCGGTGCGGGTTCCTGGGGCTGCTGCACCTGGAGATCGTTCGTGAGCGGCTCGAGCGAGAATTCAACCTCGACCTCATCTCGACCGCGCCCAACGTGAGCTACGACCTCGTGACCGAAGACGGCACGCAGGTGCACGTGACCAATCCCAGCGAGTTCCCCGAGGGCAAGATCTCGTCCATCCGTGAACCCGTGGTACGCGCGACGATCCTCTCCCCGAGCGAGTTCGTGGGGACGATCATGGAGCTCGCCCAGGCCCGCCGAGGCACGATGCGCGGGATGGACTACCTCTCCGAGGAGCGCGTGGAACTGCGGTACACGCTGCCGCTGGCCGAGATCGTCGGCGATTTCTTCGACCAGCTCAAGTCCAAGACCCGCGGCTACGCCTCATTGGACTACGACCCCGACGGGGACCAGGAGGCCGACCTCGTCAAGGTCGACATCCTGCTCAACCACGAGCAGGTCGACGCCTTCTCGACGATCGTCCACCGCGACAAGGCGTACGCCTACGGCGTGATGATGTCGGGGAAGCTCAAGGAGCTGATCCCGCGCCAGCAGTTCGAGGTGCCGATCCAGGCAGCGATCGGTTCCCGGGTGATCGCCCGCGAGACCATCCGCGCGCTGCGCAAGGACATGCTCGCCAAGTGCTACGGCGGCGATATCAGCCGGAAGCGCAAGCTCCTCGAGAAGCAGAAGGAGGGGAAGAAGCGCATGAAGAACATCGGCCGGGTCGAGGTGCCGCAGGAGGCGTTCATCGCCGCGCTCACCTCCGACGCCCCCACCGGCAAGAAGTAGCCGCATGGGCACGCTCACGCACGTCTGTCGCGTGGCCGAGCTGCACGACGACGACGGCGGGGTCGGCATCACGGCGATCGACAAGAGCCCCGTGGTCGGGCCCGTCACGGTCGGGACGTACGGGCTGCGCGGCGACGTCCAGGCCGACCGGAAGAATCACGGCGGGCCGGAGAAGGCGCTGTACGCCGTCGACCTGGCCGAGACCGACTACTGGGCCGCGGAACTGGCGGAGCAGATCCCGCCCGGCCGTTTCGGCGAGAACCTGCGGGTCGCAGGGATGGCCGTGGACGACGCCGAGATCGGTGAACGCTGGCGCATCGGCGAGGTGCTCGAGGTGGAGGTGACCGGGCCGCGCACGCCCTGCGCGACCTTCGGGCGCTGGCTGGGGCAGGAGCGGTGGGTCCGACGCTTCACCGAGCGCGCCCGCACCGGTGTGTACCTGCGGGTGCTCACCCCCGGGCCGGTCGGTGCCGGCGACGCCGTGACCGTGACCTCCTCTCCCGGTCACGGGGTGACCGTGTCCGGATGGTTCGCCCGGCACGATCCCGACGACGCACGGGCGCTGTTGGCGTACGAGGCAGGGATGCGCGGGCGGACGCTCGGCGACGGCGACGGCGACGGCGACGGCGACGGCAACGGCGGCCCGGTGCGGGCGGCTCAGGATGCATGGACGATCGCCCAGTTCCTGCGTGGGTATGTCGACCGTGCGGTAGCGCGGGCTGGTGTGCCCGGGGCCTGACTGCCCATCGGTCACCGTGGCCGCCGTCCACCTGTCTCCGCGACGCGTCGCTTCCGCGCTCGATTCCGGATGTCGTACCCTCCCGGTAACCTTGTACGTATGTTCGATGACGGGGTGAGCGACGCTGGTGGGAGCCGCATTGCGGTGTTCCCACGGAGCGTGGTCGAGGATGCCCTGGCCTGGATGCTGATCACTGCCGCACGGTCCGGCGAGCGTGCAGACGTCGTGGATGGCCGAGGAGCGGACTCCACGGCCCCTGTGGTTGTTGAGGCCACGCACACGGCCGAGGTCCCACCGGCTCTCGAGCTCGCTCAGATTCCCGAGTCGGCGGATGCTCCCGACGCTTCCGAGGGTCACGATGCACCGGATGCACCGGATGCACCGGATGCACCGGATGCACCGGACGCACCGGATGTACCCGAAGGGCCCGAAGGCCGCGATGCTCCCGAGGTTGCCGAAGCCCCCGATGTTCCCAGGAGTCCGGTCGATGCCGATTCGCAGGCAGAGCTGGCCGCCGAAGGTGACCACGCGGGCGAGGGTGCAATGGCAGGCCTCGTTGCTGCGTTGCCGGTACTGGCGGGCCTGGACCTGGCCCAGGCACTGAACCCGGTGGGCGTGGAGGGCGAGGACGCCGACGCGTTGGTGGAGATCGCGGCGGCCTGGTCGCGGGTCGCGTCGTGGGCGACGGCGCGGCGGGGCGAGGCGCTCGCGGAGCTCGCCTCCGCATCCCAGGGCTGGTCGGGTGGCTGGTCGGACGGCTTCGTGGCGTTGTCGACCGAGGTGGCCATGCGGGAGGGCATTTCGAGACCGGCTGCGTCCACCGCGGTCAAGACCGCAGTGATGCTCAACGGTCCGTTGCTGGCCACGGGTGATGCGCTGCGTGACGGGGTGATCGACCCCGCCAAGGCGGGACTGATCGCACGCACGTTGGCCGACCTGCCGTTCGAGGTCGCGGTCGCCGTGGAGGACGAGGTGCTGCCCGAGGCGGGGAGCAGGACGCCGTCCCAGCTGGGTCGTGCGCTGAACAAGGTGCTGATCACCGTGGATCCCGAGGTCGCTGTGGATCGGGCGCGGGCGGCGATGGCCCGCCGGCGGGTGTGTCACCCGAGATCCTTGCCCGACGGGATGGCATCGATGTATGCGGTGTTTCCCGCTGCGGATGCGATCGCGCTGGACCTCGCGCTCGACGGGGCGGCGCGGGCGGCCAGGGCTGCCGGCGATCGCCGGACCACGGACCAGCTCCGTGCGGATGTGCTGGCCTCCATCGGTGCGGATGCCTTGCGTACGGGCAGCATCGGGAGCCGCACCGCCCCCACCGCCGGCAACCCACGGACCGGTGGCGGCGGTCCGTTGCCTGAGCCCGGATCGCCGGGTTCAGCGACGATCGGCCCCGTCCCCGACGACCTCAGTGCCCTCCTCCTCGAGCTCGACGACGCCGAGCCACCAGAGCCGCCGCGTTGGCTCGACGATGTGCCGGAGCCGACCGGCGGGTGCGGCGAGGTGGGCGTGCCTCCTGGCTGGCGCGATGCGCTGTCCCCAGGGCCGCCTGACCGGGTCGGCGGTGCCGTGCCTGCGGACCTGCCGGGCGCACCGCCGGGTCCTGATTCGCATCCCGACGCCGACGCCAGCACCAGCACTGTGCCTGATCCCGATCCGTCGGAGGCTGGGTACGCGCTGGCCCTCAAGGGTGGCGTCCCGGTGCGGGTGAACGTGACCGTGCCGTTGTCGACGCTGCTGGGCGGGGACGAGCCCGGACATCTGGACGGTTATGGCGCGATCGACGCCGTGACTGCCCGCGCACTGGCGATGGGCGGGTTGTGGCGACGGTTGGTCACCGACCCGCTCACCGGCGTGGTGCTCGACGCCGGCAGGAGCCGGTACCGCCCCCCTGCGGACCTGGCCGAGTTGATCCGGCTGCGTGATGGCACGTGCTTCCGTCCGGGGTGCTCCACGGCCGCGGCCCGGTGCGAGCTCGACCACACGACGCCCTGGTCCCACCTCGGAACGACGTCATGGGCCAACCTCGGGCCGGGCTGCACCACCGACCACTCCCTGAAGACCAACGGGGACTTCGCGGTTCGGCAGCACGAGCCCGGGGTCTTCACCTGGACCTCGAAACTGACCGGTATCTCCTACCGTCGCGAACCTAGCGGTGCCACGACCGTCCTGGGGCAGACCCAGCCCCCGCAGCCACGCCATCCACACGGCCTCCGCGACGAGCTGTGAGCGGGCAGCCGAGGGCGCAGCCCGCGAGTGGGAAGGGTGCCGAGTGGGAAGGGTGCCGAGTGGGAAGGGTGCCGAGTCGGAAGGTGCCGTGCCGGTGACCTCAACCGCCCTCGCGAGAGGCGACCCCTGCCACCTGTCGGGGGCAGCAACCTCAGCCCGCCCGCTCCAGGGCAGCGACCATGATCCGCTGGGGTCCGAGGGACCCGCCGAGATACTGGCCCACATCCACGAAACCACCCGCGGTGTAGGCGCGGACGGCGGCCGGGTTCGACTCGTTCACGGTGAGCACGAGGATGCGGGCGCTCGGCTCGATCGACCGCACGAACACGGGGAGCAGCCCGGCCGCGGTGCGGCCGTGCCCGAGATGCTGCGCGTTCGCGTCGATGTAGAACGCCCGCAGCAACGCGGCTTGCTCGGGGTGATCCACCAGCTGCGGCAGGTTCCCCGCTCGGTCGATGACGCCGAAGCCGACGGGGACGCCGTCGTGCTCGACGACGAACGGGGTCCGGTGCGGGTCGGCGTCGGCCGCCGGGAGTGTCACCTCCGCACGCGACGAGTAGGGTTCCTGCTCCGGCAGCGGGCGCAACGATCGCACCGCGGCCCGGCGTGTCCGGGTCACCTCGTCGTCGCCGTCGAGTCGGTACAGGCGCGTCAGCGTCGGATCCGCACGGACCGGGCGTGGCAGCGTCGGATCCGCACGGACCGGGGAGCGACTCCGGTCTGCGCGGGCGAGGGTCCACCCCGGCGTGGCCCGGCCGGCCGCGGTCGAGCCCGGGTCGTTCGGACGTGACGTCACGGTGGGAGAGACTAATCGCATGCCAGCACTGCCCGACGGCGACACCCCACCTGACGACGGCGCGCTCCCTGCTTCGGCGGCGGACGGTGCGGCCGCTCGAGACCTCGGCGTGTACCTGCACGTGCCGTTCTGCCGCGTCCGGTGCGGCTACTGCGACTTCAACACCTACACCAACGCCGAGCTCGGCGGCGGCGCCGACGCAACGGCCTACGCCTCGACGGCCCTGCGCGAGATCGACCTCGCCCGCGCCGTGCTCGCGGATCGCGCGCTGCGTGCCGCCGGCATGCCGGAGCGAGAGATCTCCACCGTCTTCGTCGGGGGCGGCACCCCGACCATGCTCCCCGTCCCCGATCTCGCCCTCATGCTCGACGGCGTCCGCCAGGCCTGGGGGATCGCCGACGGCGCCGAGGTCACCACCGAGGCCAACCCGGACTCCGTCGACGCCGCCGCGCTGGAGACGCTGGCCGAGGCCGGTTTCACCCGGGTCTCGTTCGGCATGCAGTCGGCGGTGCCGCACGTCCTGAAGACATTGGACCGCACCCACGACCCCAGGCGCCTGCCCGAGGTCGTCCGCTGGGCGCGCGAGGCGGGGCTGGAGGTCTCCGTCGACCTCATCTACGGCACCCCCGGGGAGTCGGCGAACGACTGGCGCACCAGCGTCGAGGCGGCGATCGCGCTCGAGCCGGACCACGTCTCCGCCTACGCACTGGTCATCGAGCCCGGCACCAAGATGGGCGCCCAGCTCCGTCGTGGTGAGCTGTCGGCGCCGGACGACGACGACGCAGCCGTCAAGTACGAGATCGTCGACGACCTCCTCAGCTCGGCGGGCCTTGAGTGGTACGAGATCAGCAACTTCGCGCGCGCCGACGACGTCAGGACGCGCGCCGACGACGTCAGGACGCGCGCCGACGACGTCAGGACGCACGGCGACGTCAGGACGCACGGCGACGTCAGGACGCACGGCGACGTCAGGACGCACGACGACGTCAGGACGCGCGGTGACGTCAGGACGCGCGGCGACGACCCTCGTGCGAACGCCGATGGTGTGGGTGCGAACGCGGACAATGCCGGCCTCCACGGTGCGCCGCCCGCCGGCGATGGGCGCCGAGTACCGGCGCACGCGAGCCGGCACAACCTCGCCTACTGGCGCGGCCAGGACTGGTGGGGCATCGGCCCTGGCGCACACAGTCACGTCGGCGGAGTGCGCTGGTGGAACGTCAAGCACCCCCGCACCTACGCGTATCGGCTCGAGCAGGGCCTCAGCCCCGCCGCCGGCCGTGAGGTTCTCGATGACACGACCCGCGAGCTGGAGCGGGTGATGCTTGGTGTTCGCCTGGCCGGTGGGCTCGAGCTCGACCCCGGGACCGGCAAGGTGCCCACGCGGCAGCGGCGCGCCATCGCCGATCTGATTGCCCAGGACCTTATCGAGTTCGCAGCGGCCCGGCACGGCCGCGTGGTGCTCACGCGTCCGGGCCGGCTCCTCGCGGACACGGTGGTGCGGGCTCTGACGGACTGAGCGAGGACGACGCTGGTGCGGCGCGCTACGCCGGCGCGGCGCGCCGCCTTGCTCGGCTACGGCGTGTTGCTCGGCTACGACGCCTTGCTCGGGTGCGACGCCTTGCTCGGGTGCGGCGTGTTGCTCGGGCGCGCCGTGTTACTCGGCTACGGCGCGTTACTCGGCTACGGCGCGTTACTCGGGTACGGCGGTGACGAAGTCGATCAGCTCCTCCATCCGCCCGAGCAGGGCGGGGGAGAGGTCCCGGTAGCTGCGCACCGTGCCCAGGATCCGCTTCCACCCCTGCGCGACGTCCGCCTGGTCGGCATGCGGCCACCCCAGCGCGGCAAGCGTGCCGATCTTGATGTCCGTCCCCCGCGGGACGTCGGGCCAGGCGTCCAGCCCCACCCTTTCCGGCCGCACGGCCTGCCAGACGTCCACGTACGGGTGCCCCAGCACCAGCACGTGCGCGGCCGTGCCGCCGCCGGCGACCCGTGCGGCGATCCTCGACTCCTTGGACCCCTTCACGAGGTGGTCCACCAGCACCCCGGCCCGGCGCCCCGGTCCCGGCCCGAACGCCGCCAGCACGGCCGGCAGGTTGTCGACGCCGTCGAGCAGCTCGACGACGACGCCCTCCACTCGCAGGTCGTCACCCCACACACGCTCCACGAGCTCGGCGTCGTGCCGGCCCTCGACGTAGATGCGCGACGCCCTGGCCACGCGCGCCCGGCGCTGCTCCACGGCGATCGAGCCTGACGCCGTGAGCCGCCGCCCACCGGCGGTCCGCGGACCGCGCGACGCGGCTTGCGACCCGACCCGCGCCGTGGGCGGGACCAGCCGCACCGGCTTGCCCTCGACCCGGTACCCCGGCCCCAGCGGGAACGTCCGGGTCTGCCCGCGTCGGTCCTCCAGGACGACCACCCGCATGCCGCCCGACTTCTCCACGCGCACCACGGCACCGACCCAACCCGTCTCGACCTCCTCCACGACGAGGCCCTGCTCGGCCGGTTGGTCGCGAGTCGTCGCCCGGTGCGCGAAGGCGCCCGATCGGTGCGGGTCGGAGGCCAGGACGTCGGATCCGTATCGGTCGCTCACCACGGCAGGCTAAGCGGACTGTGGCCGGAGCCTCCCGTGTGCTCCCGGCGTGGCGAGTAGGATTAGCACTCGGAGCACGAGAGTGCTGACGATGGTATTCATGACGCACCGCGCCGTGCGGACGATGAGGCGTGCGGACGACGAGGCGTGCGGGAAGTAGCCGCGCGGGAGAAGCAGTGAGTGCGGGAGAAGCAGCGAGACGGGAGGAGGAGCAATGAGCGAGGATCGTCGGCTGGACGTGCTGCGCGCGATCGTGCACGACTACGTCGCCACCCGTGAGCCGGTCGGCTCCCGAGCGCTCGTCGAGCGTCACTCCCTCGGCGTCTCCCCGGCGACCATCCGCAACGACATGGCCGCCCTCGAGGAGTTCGGCTACATCGCCCAGCCGCACACCTCCGCCGGCCGGGTGCCCACCGACAAGGGCTACCGGGCCTTCGTCGACCAGATCGCCACGCTCAAGCCGCTCTCCGGGGCCGAGCGCCAGGCCATCCAGAGCCTCCTCGACGATGCTGTCGACCTGGACGACGTCGTGGAGCGCACCGTCCGCCTCCTCGCGCACCTCACGCACCAGGTCGCCGTCGTGCAGTACCCCTCGCTGCGCCGCTCGGCGCTGCGCCACCTCGAGCTCGTCCTGCTCAGCCCGCGCCGCCTCCTGGTGGTCATCATCACCGACACCGGCCGGGTGGAGCAGCGTGCGGTGGAGCTGTCCGAGGACGTCGATCCCGGCGTCGTCGCCGAGCTCCGCGTCCGCCTCAACGTGGTGTGCGCGGGCCGCCGGCTCAAGGCCCTCGAGGAGCCCCTGGCCCGCCTCCCGGAGCAGTTCGCCCCCCAGCACCGCCCCCTCGTGGAGGCGGTCAGCGAGCAGCTCACCGACACCCTCCGGCTCGACACCGAGGAGCGCCTCGTCATGGCCGGCACGGCCAACCTCGCACGCTCCGACATCGACTTCTCCCACACGATCGGCCCCGTCCTCGAGGCCCTCGAGGAGCAGGTCGTGCTCCTGCGTCTCTTCGCCGAGATGGACGACGACGCGATCACGGTGCGGATCGGCGCCGAGAACCAGCACGAGGGCCTCGTGGAAGCGTCGCTCGTCACGGGCGCCTATGGTGGAGACTCGCCCCACGAGGGGGTCGCCCGGCTCGGCATCCTCGGACCCACCCGCATGGACTACCCGGGGACGATGGCCGCGGTGCGGGCCGTCGCCCGTTACCTGTCCCGGTTCCTCGCCGGGTAGCCGGACCGGTGCCACCTCGGCGCCCCCGCACCGCACCAGATCCGCAGAACATCAGAACCCCAGCAGAGAGTGACGTGGTGAGCGACTACTACGAGATCCTCGGCGTCTCCCGCCAGGCCAGCCAGGAGGAGATCAAGAAGGCCTACCGCAGGTTGGCCCGCAAGCTCCACCCGGATGTCGCGGGCCCGGACGCCGCCGACACCTTCAAGGACGTCACGCGTGCGTACGAGGTGCTCTCCAACCCGGAGAAGCGCCAGATGTACGACCTGGGTGGCGAATCCGCCCTCGGTGGTGGCGGCGCCGGGGCTGGTGGCTTCGCCGGCTTCCAGGACATCTTCGAGACGTTCTTCGGCGCGGGGGCCGGCGGTGCGTCCCGCGGGCCCGTGCCCCGCGCGCGCCGGGGCCAGGACGCGCTCGTGCGCCTCGACATCGAGCTCACCGAGGCTGTCTTCGGTGCCCCCCGCGAGATCCAGGTGGACACCGCAGTCGTGTGCGCGACGTGCAACGGCACCTGTTCCCGGCCCGGGACCTACCCGCAGACGTGCGCCGTCTGCCAGGGCCGTGGCTCCGTGCAGCGTGTGACCCGATCCTTCCTCGGCCAGGTCATGTCCACCACCGCCTGCTCCGCCTGCCAGGGGCACGGCACGATCATCCCCGAGCCCTGCCAGGACTGCGCCGGCGAGGGGCGCGTACGCACGCGCCGCACCCTGCGCGTGGATGTCCCGGCCGGCGTCGACTCCGGCACCCGCATCCGCATGTCCGGCCAGGGCGAGGTCGGCCCCGCGGGCGGCCCCGCCGGCGACCTGTACCTCGAGATCCACGAGAAGCCGCACCCGTTCTTCGTCCGCCGCGGCGACGACCTGCACTGCACCATGCAGATTCCGATGACGGCGGCCGCGCTCGGCACCGTCCTCGAGCTCGACACCCTCGACGGGCGCCACTCGATCGACGTCGTCCCGGGCACCCAGGCCGAGCACGTCGTCACACTCGACCACCTCGGGGTGGGCCACCTCAACCGCGGCGGCCGCGGCGACCTGCACGTCCACCTCGACGTCCAGGTCCCCACCCGCCTCGACGACCGCCAGCGCGAGCTGCTCACCGAGCTCGCCACCCTGCGCGGCGAGGAGCAGCCGGAGCCGCGACTGGCCGGCACCGGCAGCGGCGTCTTCTCCAAGCTCCGCGAGAAGCTCGCGGGCCGCTGACCTGGCCTCGCCGCAGAGCCACCGGCCATGACGACCGCCGTCTTCTACGCCCCGCACGAGCTGGGTGGTGCCGTCCCCGGCGGCGTCGTCACCCTCCGCGGTACGGAGGCGCGGCACGCTGCCACCGTCCGGCGCATGCGGGCCGGTGAGGAGGTGGAGCTGGTCGACGGCGCCGGCCTGCGCGTCCACGGAACGGTTGTGCAGGCGGCCAAGGACCTGCTGCGGGTCGCGGTCACCGCAGTGCACCACGAGCCCGGCCCCGCGGTCCGGCTCGTCCTCGTCCAGGCGCTCGCCAAGGGCGGCCGCGACGAGCAGGCCGTCGAGACCGCCACCGAGCTCGGGGCCGACCTGATCGTGCCCTGGCAGGCGGACCGCTCCGTCTCGGTCTGGTCCGGCGCGAAGATGGGGCGCGGCCGGGAACGCTGGGCCGCCGTCGCGCTCGCCGCCGCCAAGCAGTCCCGGCGCGCCCGGGTGCCCGCCGTCCACGACGTCGTCACCACGAGATCGCTCCGGGCCGCCGTCGCGACCACCGTCGCCGCCGGCGGCGCCGTGCTCGTCCTGCACGAGCAGGCGAGGCGACCGCTCTCCGCGGCCCGGCTGCCGGGTACCGGCACCGTCGTCACCGGCACCGAGGCGGGGCTCGCCCACCCCACCGACGTCGCCGTGGTGGTCGGCCCCGAGGGTGGCATCACCGACGCGGAGGTCGCGGCGCTGGCGGATGCCGGCGCACAGCCCGTCCTGCTCGGAACGCACGTGCTGCGGACCTCCACCGCCGGGCCGGCGGCGCTGGCGGTGCTCGCCCAGCGCCTCGGCCGGTGGGGCTGAGCGGCGGGAGCCTCGGCCGGTGGGGAGCAACGGGAGCGGTGCTCCCGTGCATCGTGCGGGCGCCCCGGCCCCGACGGGTACCGCCGGGAGGTGCCGCCCGACCCCGGGCCGACCGGCCGGAAGGTCCTCGTGGAGTCCCTCGCGTGGTGGGCCGAGCGGGGCCCGCGCTCAGGCGGATATCCTGGCCTTGCCGCCATGGTGCAGTCCGACCACGGCGTCCCGACCCCGAGGAGTTGTGAGGGCCACCCGGCCCGTCCCATGTCGCCCACGTCAGTCTCGCCCGCCGGTGAGCTCCCCGCCGGCCAGGTCCAGCACCAGGTGACCGTTTCCGAGACGGTTCCGATGGTGGCCCTCCTCGGCCGGCGCGACGAGGTGCTCCGGGCCATCGAGAACGGGATCCCCGCGGTCGACATCCACGTCCGCGGCAACGTCGTCACCCTCACCGGCGCGGCCGGTGACGTCGTCGTCGCCGAACGGCTCGTCGACGAGCTCGCCGCGGTCGCCTCGGCCGGCTCCCCGCTCAGCGCCGACGCCGTCGAGCGCGCCATCTCCATGCTCACCGCGCCCGGCCCGCAGGGCCCTGCCGACGTCCTGACGGCGAACATCCTCTCCACTCGCGGGCGGACCATCCGGCCCAAGACACTCGGGCAGAAGGAGTACGTCGACGCCATCGACCGCTCCACGATCGTCTTCGGCATCGGCCCCGCCGGCACCGGCAAGACCTACCTCGCGATGGCCAAGGCGGTCGGCGCCCTGCAGGCGAAGCAGGTCAAGCGCATCGTGCTGACCCGACCCGCGGTCGAGGCGGGCGAGCGGCTCGGCTTCCTCCCCGGCAGCCTCAACGACAAGGTCGACCCGTACCTGCGCCCCCTCTACGACGCCCTGTACGACATGCTCGACCCCGAGACCATCCCCAAGCTGATGGCCGCCGGAACCATCGAGGTGGCGCCGCTGGCGTACATGCGCGGGCGCACCCTCAACGACGCGTTCATCATCCTCGACGAGGCCCAGAACACCTCCGCCGAGCAGATGAAGATGTTCCTCACCCGCCTCGGCTTCAACTCCCGGGTGGTCGTCACCGGGGACGTCACGCAGGTCGACCTGCCGGTCGGCACCCGCTCCGGGCTCCGCGTGGTCCAGGAGATACTCGACGACATCGACGACATCGCGTTCTGCCGGCTCACCAGCGCCGACGTCGTCCGGCACCGACTCGTGGGGGAGATCATCGACGCCTACGAGCGCTGGGACGCCACCACGGCGGATGGGGGCCCGCGCCGTATCGACCGCCGCCAGCACCGAGGAGCGACCCGATGACCACCGAGGTCAACAACGAGTCCGGGTACGACGTCGACGGCGAGGAGTTCGCCGCGCTCTCCACCTACGTCCTGGGTGAGATGCGCGTCCACGCCCACGCGGAGCTGTCGATCCTGCTCGTCACCCCCGATGTCATGTCCGAGCTGCACGAGCGGTGGATGGACGAACCCGGCCCGACCGACGTGCTCTCCTTCCCCATGGACGAGATGCGACCCGGACGCCCGGGAGAGGAGCCGACCCCCGGCATGCTCGGCGACATCGTGCTGTGCCCCGAGGTGGCCGCCAAGCAGGCCCTCGACGCCGGGCACTCCACCGTGGAGGAGCTCCTGCTGCTGACCACGCACGGCATCCTGCACCTGCTCGGCTACGACCACGCGGAGCCGGAGGAGGAGAAGGAGATGTTCGGCCTGCAGCGCCGCCTCCTGCTCAGCTTCCTCGCGGAGCGCTGAGGGAATCGATGAACGGCATGATCGAGCAGGTGCCCGCGGCGTGGCTCGGGGTCCTCGCCCTCCTGGGCATCTCGCTGGGGGCGACGCTGAGCGCGGGAGAGGCGGCGTTGCAGCGCATCACCCGCACCGCTGTCGGCGAGCTGGACGGCCGCCGGGCCCCGGCGGTCCAGCGGCTCGTCGAGCGTCGGCAGGCGGCGCTGCGCGCGACCGGCTTCGTGCGGGTCCTCGCCGAGATGACCGCGGCCGTCTGCGTCACGCTCGTGGTCGGCGCCCTGCTGCCGCGCTGGTGGCTGGTGCTCCTGGTGTCGGTGGTGACGACGGCGCTCGTGCTCGCCGTCGTCGTCCAGCTCAGCCCACGCCAGCTCGGGCGCCGCAACCCCACCGGGGTGCTGCTCGTGCTGGCGCCGCCGATGAATCTCTTCGCCGCGCTCGACCGGCCTTTCGAGCGACTCGGTGAGATCCTCACCCACGACGTGGCTCGCACGGACGAGGAGGCCCGTGCCGATCGTGAGGAGGACCTGCGCGACATCGTCGACCGGGTCAGCGAGTCCGAGCAGATCGAGGACGACCAGCGCGAGCTGCTGCAGTCCGTCTTCGAGCTCGGTCAGACCCTCACCCGCGAGGTCATGGTCCCGCGCACCGACATGGTCGTCATCGACGCCGACCAGCTGCTCGACAAGGCGATCACGCTGTTCACCCGGTCCGGCTACTCCCGCGTGCCCGTCGTCGGGGAGTCCACCGACGACATGCTCGGCGTGCTGTACCTCAAGGACGTCATGCGCCGCGTCCACCGCCGCGCCGACACCGACGCACTGACCGTCGCGGACGTCATGCGTGAGCCCACGTTCGTGCCCGAGACCAAGCTCGTGGACGACCTCCTGCGCGAGATGCAGGCCGGCAGCTTCCACATCGCCCTGGTCGTGGACGAGTACGGCGGCATCGCCGGTCTCGTCACCATCGAGGACCTCCTCGAGGAGCTCGTCGGCGAGATGGTCGACGAGCACGACCGCGCCGAGCCCGAGGTCGAGGACCTCGGCGGTGGCACCGTGCGCGTCCCCGCCCGGCTGCCCATCGACGAGCTCGGCGACCTGTTCGGCCTGGAGATCGACGACGACGACGTCGACTCCGCCGGCGGCCTCCTCGCCAAGGCCCTGGGCAAGGTGCCCCTCCCGGGCGCCGAGATCGACGTCCTCGGGCTGCACCTGGTGGCCGAGCGAGCCGAGGGGCGACGCCGTCGCCTCTCGACGATCCTGGCCTCCCGGGTGCCCACTCAGGCGGAGAACGACGACGAGATGCAGGTGAGCATGTGAGGTTCCCCTCCGACGACGAGCTGACGGCCGGCCCCAACGCCCTGACGGACGCACCCGGCCTGATCAGCCACGACTGGCCCGCGGGCTTCCGCGCGGGTTTCGCCTGCATGGTCGGGCGCCCCAACGCCGGCAAGTCCACCCTGACCAACGCACTGGTCGGTCAGAAGGTCGCGATCACCTCGGGCCGGCCCCAGACCACCCGCCACACCGTGCGTGGCATCGTGCACCGCGACGACGGTCAGCTCGTCCTGGTCGACACCCCCGGCCTGCACCGGCCCCGCACCCTCCTGGGGCAGCGACTCAACGACCTCGTGCGCGAGACCCTCGCCGAGGTCGACGTCATCGTCTTCTGCCTGCCCGCCGACGAGAAGGTCGGCCCGGGCGACAAGTTCATCGCCCGCGAGCTCGCCCACCTGCGCACCCCGGTCATCGCGGTGGCCACCAAGGCGGACAAGGTCTCCCGCGAGTCCCTCGCCGCCCACCTCCTCGACATCCAACGGGCGGGGGAGTGGGTCGACATCGTGCCCGTCTCGGCCGTCAAGGGTGAGCAGGTGGACGTCCTCACCGACCTCCTGCTCGCCAAGATGCCGGTCTCCCCGCCGCTGTACCCCGCCGGCGAGCTGACCGACGAGCCGGACAACGTCATGATCGCCGAGCTGGTCCGCGAGGCCGCGCTCGAGGGCGTGCGCGACGAGCTGCCCCACTCCCTGGCCGTGACGGTCGAGGAGGTCAACGAGCGTCCCCGGGCGGACGACGACCCGCGCCCACCCATGCTCGACGTGCACGTCAACATCTACGTCGAGCGCGACTCCCAGAAGGCCATCGTGATCGGGAAGGGCGGGGCCAGGCTGCGCGACGTCGGCACCCGCGCCCGGGGCGGCATCGAGGCGCTGCTCGGGGCCCGTGTCTACCTCAACCTGCACGTGCGGGTCGCGAAGGACTGGCAGCGCGACCCCAAGCTGCTCGGGCGGCTGGGGTTCTAGCGCGTCGCCGGGACCGGGCGGAAGGGGGACCAACTACCCTGGGCACGGTGAGATACCGCCGGCTGGGTGCCAGCATCGCGCTGGTGCTCCTGCTGGGACTGATCGGCACGGTCACCGGCCCGGGCTGGCACCCCACCCCGCTGGAGCACACGCTCGTCCCCGAGTCGTCGGACACCGCCATCGGCTCCACGGCGCGCACCGCACCGGTCGGCACCTTCGACGTGACCCGCGAGGTGATCGACGTCAGGGTCGACGGCGACGTCACCATCCGGGCGACGATCGCCGCACCCGTCGGGGCCGTGGGGAATCGTCCCGGCGTCCTCTTCATGCACGGTGCGGGCACCGCCACGCACAAGAACTTCGCCGAGCTCACCACCGACCTGGCCAGCGCCGGCATCGTCACGATGGTGCCGGACAAGCGCAGCGACACCTACAGCACCCGGGACCGCGACTACGTCGGCATGGCCGAGGACTATCTCGACTCCTTCGCCGTCCTGACGCGCTGGCCCGGCGTCGACCCCGACCGGGTCGGCGTGTACGGCGAGAGCGAGGGGGCGATGTCCGCCCCGATCGCCGCCGCCGGCAACGACGACGTCGCGTTCGTCGCCCTGGTGTCCGCCCCGGTGCTCCCGCTGCGGGAGCAGGGTGCGTTGGCGGCCGACTCCTACCTGCGGGAGACGGGGGCCCCGGACCGGATCCTGCGCGCGATCCCGCGCCTGGTGGGTGGGCAGTTCCCCGGCGGCGGGTTCGAGTACTTCGACTTCGACGTCTCGCCCTACCAGCAGCGCATCACCCAGCCGGTGCTCGTCGTCTACGGTGCCGCGGACTACTCCATGCCGATCGTGCAGGGCGCCGAGGTGATCATCGGCGACCTCGCCGACGCCGGCAACGACCAGTACACGGTGCGCTACTACGCGCACGCCAACCACGGCATCAAGGTCGACGGCGAGTACGCCGCCGGGTTCCCGGAGGACCTCGCCCGCTGGATCCTCGGCCTGCCCGCAACGGCGGACGCCTCCCCCCGGATCGCCGGCGCCGAGCCGGTGCAGCACTTCCGGGCCGACCCGGTGGACCGGCCTCGCTGGTACGCGAGCGGCGACATGCTCGTGATCACGGTGCTGGTCGGGCTCGGCCTCCTGCTGGCCGGGCCGGTGCTGTGGGCGGTGGGCCAGCTGCCCCGACTCCGGGGCCGCCGGACGAGCACCCTGGCGCCGCCGCTGGGCCGCTACGCGTGTGCCCTGTCCCTGGCCACGGTCGCCACCTGGTTCTCCTACGTCGCCTACGTGCTGGGTATCGCCGACCTCGCCCTCAACTACGACACCGACGCGCTGCTGGTGCTGGGCGGATGGATCGCCGTCCAGGCCGTCGGGGTGCTCGCCGCGGTGACGCTCGTGCTGACCGTCGCCGCCACGTGGCGCCAGGCCCGCGCCCACCGCGACAGCCTGGCCACCAGCCGGCTCGGGTGGGCCTCGCTCGTGTGCACCACCCTGGGCAGCGTCGTCCTCCTCGTCCTCGCCGCCTACTGGGGCGTCTACCCGGCCGTGCCGTGATCGTCCCGCGGCCCGTCCTGGGCTGGTCCCATCGGGAGGACGTGGCACCCTAAGGGCAGCGCGTGCCGCACGGACGCACGGCACCTGGAGCGAGGGAGCGGGAGTTGACCCGATGGGGCGTGGCCACCGACACCGGTGGCCGCCGGAGCGTCAACGAGGACGCCGCACTCGCCCAGCCGCCGGTGTTCGTCGTCGCGGACGGCATGGGTGGTCACGCCCGCGGCGAGATGGCCAGCCAGA
The DNA here is from genome assembly GCF_054605595.1 of Georgenia sp. Lineage (NCBI taxonomy): Bacteria > Bacillati > Actinomycetota > Actinomycetes > Allobogoriellales > Allobogoriellaceae > Georgenia > Georgenia sp. The sequence continues at coordinate 17,928 of NZ_JBTSDU010000026.1, forward strand.
CCGTGATCGCGAAGTTCCGCGACCTCGCCGCCTCCCTGGACGGCGGCCCCGTGACCCGCGCCGAGATCGAGAAGGTGCTCCGCGCCGCGGGTGCCGCCATCCGGGACACCATGGCCGCGGGCACCGGCCCCCTGGACGGGCCGGACACCGTCGCCGGCACCACCGTCGCCGGTGCGGTACGCACGGAGTGGGACGGCAACCCCTGCTGGCTCGTGCTCAACGTGGGCGACTCGCGCGTCTACCGCTTCGCGGGCGGTGAGCTCGAGCAGGTGAGCGTCGACCACTCCCTCGTGCAGGAGAGGGTCGACGCCGGCACACTGGATCCGGCCGCGCGCCGCACCCACCCGCGCCGCAACGTCATCACCCGGGCGGTGGGCACCGGCACCCGCGCCGACGCCGACTTCTGGCTGCTCCGGGTGCGACCGGGGGAGCGGCTGCTGCTGTGCACCGACGGTCTCGTCGGCGAGCTCGAGGATGCCGAGATCGCCGAGGTGCTCGGCGCCGTGCCCGACCCGGCCGAGGCGGCCCGCGCGCTCGTCGCCCGCGCCGTGACGGACGTGGCGAACGACAACGTGACGGTCGTCGTCGTCGACCCGGACGGGACGGACGACGACCACGCCGGCACCGGGCCGTGCGATGGTCGGCCCGCCCCGGAGGAGCGGTGAGCGTGGAGTACCGGCCCGGCACCGGTACGGCGGTCGTGACCGACGGGTTCGTGGTGCTCCTCAGGGGCATGAACGGCAGTCACCGGGGTGTTGTCGGCCCGGCCGCCGTCGGGGGGGACGACGTCGGTGCGGACGCCGTCGCTGTCCGGCTGTTCCGCGCGGGCCGGCCCACGGGGAGCCTGGCCGACTGGGCCGACCGGTGGGCCGGGGACGCGCCCGACCTGGCGGTCGTGGCCCACCGCGGGGGATCACTGCACGTCCTGGTGCGTGGCGAGGCCGTCGTCCGTGCCGGGGAGCGCCTGGTGCGCGACACGGGCGGCACCACCGAGGAGCTGTCCGCGGGCACGGGCTGCACGGTCGTCCTCGGCACCGAACCGGCCGACCGCGCCACGTGGCTGCCCGTGACGGGTGGCGTCGTCCGCGCGGACGGCCTGCGCCAGGAAGCCGCCGAGGAGGCGGCCGACGACAGCCCCGGAGCGAATCCCGAGGACACCTGGCAGGACGAGGGCGACGCCGCCCCGAGCCGCCTCGCGGCGCCCAGCCACCTGACCGAGATCGTCACGCCCGCGACGCCCGTGACGCCCTCGAGCCCGCGGTCACCGGCCGGCCCGTGGACACCGGCCGGCACCGACCGCCGCGAGAAGGCTCCGGTCACACCCGACCCGGTGTTCGAGGTCGTCCTGAGCACGGGCCGGCGCATTCCCGTCGCCGGCCCGGTGCTGGTCGGCCGCGCACCGCAGACCGGCCGGTTCCCCGCCGGCGCCGCACCGTGCTTGGTGGTGGTGCCCAACCCGGAACGGGACATCTCCGCCACCCATCTCGAGCTCCGCCCGGCCGCCGACCACGTCGTCGCCACGGACATGAACTCCACCAACGGCACGGTGGTCCACCTCCCTGGCCGCCCCCCGGCGCGGCTGCGCCCCGGGGCGGGCGTGCCGGTACCGCCGGGTGGGGTCATCGAGCTCTCCACCGAGGTTCGCCTCACCGTGGCGAGGATCGACTCCCGGGCACCGCACGAGGCTCCGCGCGTCCCGGGCGCCGGGGCATGAGCGCGCGCCGCGCCCCCGCCCCGCCCCCCGAACTCGACGGCTACACGTTCGTCGAGGTTCTCGGCACCGGGGGGTTCGCCGACGTCTTCCGCTACGCCCAGCGGATGCCGCGCCGGCAGGTGGCGATCAAGGTGCTCGCCGGCGGCACGGTGAGCGAGTCCGCCCGCGAGCGGTTCCTGGCCGAGGCCGACCTCATGGCCCAGCTCTCCAGCCACTCCTCGATCGTCTCGATCCACGACGCCGGCCGCTCGGACGACGGCCGCCCCTTCCTGGTCATGCAGTACTGCCCCCTGCCCAACCTCGCCGAGCGGCTGCGGGTCCGCGCGCTGGGGGTGCCGGAGGCACTCGGCGTCGGCATCCGGATCGCGGGGGCCGTGGAGACGGCGCACCGGGCCGGCATCGTGCACCGCGACATCAAGCCCGCCAACGTGCTCACGACGGAGTACGGCAGGCCGGCGCTCGCCGACTTCGGCATCGCCGGGCTGCTGACCCCGGGACGGGGTGAGGAGGCCGAGACCACCGGTGTCTCGGTGCCGTGGGCGGCGCCGGAGGCCGTGGAGGGAGAACCCGGAGGCGTCGCGGGGGACGTGTACGCCCTGGGCGCCACGATCTACACCGTGCTGGCCGGACGCTCGCCGTTCACCGTCCCGGGCGGTCCCAACACCCGCCTCGACTACACGCAGCGGATCCGTACCATGCCGGTGCCCCCGATCGGCCGGGAGGACGTGCCCGCCTCCCTGACCCGGGTGCTCGAGAAGGCGATGGCGAAGCAGCCCGAGCGTCGCTACGCCTCGGCGCTGGACCTCGGCCGGGCCCTGCAGGCGGTCGAGCTCGAGCTGGCGCTGCCGAGCACCGAGATCGAGGTCCCCGACACCGCGTGGATGGACCAGGCGGCTGCCCGGCACGGTGCGACCGCCGACGTCGGCGGTCGCACCGTGGTGCGGAAGGTGGTGGAGGTCCTCCCATACGTCGAGAGCCCCGCGGCCGACGACGGTGGCGGCGCGCAGCGTGCGCAGGGCTCCCGCCCGGGGGTGTCCGCGTCCGGATCCGTGACCGGGCCCATCGTCGGGCCCGCCGCGCCCGATGCGGGCGTCCGCCGGCGCCGGCTGCTCGTCGCGGCCGCCGCCGCGCTGGCCGTGATCGTCGGGGTGCTCATCGGCTACCGCTTCCTGGGCGAGGCCACGGATGCGCCCCCCGTGGTGCCGTCGCCCGGCGCGGGCATCCCCATCCCGGAGCAGGTCGCGAGCCCCGAGGGCCTGACCGGAGCCCGGTCCGGGGACTCCGTGACGTTCACCTGGCGGCCACCCGAGGCGGTCGCCGGCACCGACGGGGTCAGCTACACGTGGCGTCGCACCGAGCCCGGTGCCCCGCCGCAGGTACGCCTCGTCGACGGCGTGACGGTCACGGTGGAGGCCCCCGGGCAGGTCTGCCTCGCCGTGAAGGTCCGCATGCCGGACGGGACGACGTCGACCGAACCGGCCGCCGCCTGCGTCCCGTAGGGGCTCGGCGGCGCGTACGGCATCCCGGGCGTCCCCGGCGGGGCACACTGGTGCCCGGACCGTGCGCGATCATGCACGTGGGAGCGGTGCCGGGGATCGAAGGGGGAGACAGGGATGGGTATGCAGCTGGAGTTCGCCGGCGAGTGGTTCGACCTCTCGCCGGACGAGACCGTCCTGATCGGGCGGGAGGGGCTGCTCGAGATCGATGACAACCCCTACCTGCACCGCCGGTTCCTCGAGGTGAGCCGGTTCGAGGACATGTGGTGGCTCACCAACGTCGGCTCCCGCCTGTCGGCGACGGTCGCCGACCCGGCGGGCAACACGCAGGCGTGGCTCGCCCCCGGCGCCCGCCTGCCCGTCGTCTACCCGCGCACCACCATCCTGTTCACCGCCGGTCCGACGACGTATGAGCTCACCCTGGTCAACGACGAACCCACGTTCCTGCCGACGCGGCCGGCGGAGGAGGTCGAGCTGGGCGAGACCACCATCGGCCCGGTCTCCCTCACCGAGAGCCAACGGCTCCTCGTCCTCGCCCTCGCCGAGCCGGTGCTGAGCGGGCGCGGCTCCACCGCGACGATCCCGAGCTCCGCCGAGGCCGCCCGCCGGCTGGGCTGGGCGATGACCAGGTTCAACCGCAAGCTGGACAACGTGTGCGAGAAGCTCGACAGGTACGGCGTGCGCGGCCTGCACGGGGCCCCCGGCAAGCTCGCCGTCAACCGGCGGGCCCGCCTGGTGGAGTACGCCGTCGCCTCCCGGCTGGTCCAGCCGCAGGAGCTTCCGCTCCTCGACGCCGCCGCGGACACCGCCGACGACTGACGGGCCGGCCCGGACGATCAGGGACCGGCAGGCCGGGGCCGGGCGGCCGCCGGTGCGTCGGTGTCCTCGTCGACACATCGGGTGACCAAAGCCACACCGGCGAATTGGTGCGTCACGATAGAGTTCCTGCCGGGTGGCCATACCCAGGAGCAGGCGCCGTCCCGGCGCAGGAGCGGCCGACGGGCCCGGATCCGGCCGGGGACGACGCACCGGGCTCGTGCCGTGGCTGCGCGTCAGGTGTGACAGGGGGACAGGTTGCGAAGGTGGGGCGGCGTGCGTCGGGCGGGCGCGCCCGCGCCCCGGCGCCCCGATGGGAGCCCCCGCCGCCGAGGCGCGGACGCCGGTCGTCGGGTCGTCAGCCTGACCGTGCTCGCGGTGGTCGCCGCGGGCGTGGCGGCCGCGGCCCTCCTCGACGACGACGCCGCGCGCGCCGAGGTCGACCTCAACGACGGTGGCGTGTGGGTCACCAGCTCCACGACCCTCCAGGTCGGCCGCGTGAACCACCAGGTCCACGAGCTCGACGGCGCCGTCACCACCACCGGTGCGGACATCGACGTGCTCCAGGACGGCGCGGGCGTCTTCGTCGTCGACCACGGCGCCGCCAGCCTCGATCGGGTCGACGTCGCGGGCCTGTCGACCTCGCCCGTCGCGACGCTCCCCCCGAACGCCGAGGTGGGGCTCGGTGGCGGTGTGCTCGCCCTGCTCGACGGTGGCAGCGGCGCCCTGCGCACCGCCTCGGTCGAGGCACCGGACGCACTCGACGAGTCCGCCACGGAGCCGCAGGCCACGCTCGGCATCGGTGCCCACATCGCCGTTGGCGCGGACGGCACGGTGCACGCCCTCTCCGTCGCCACCGGGGAGCTGGTGACGGTGCCGCGCGGCACCGAGCCGGTGGGGCGCACGGACCCGGGGAGCGTGGTCGTGGAGGGTGCGGATCCGGGGACCGCGGCCAAGGACGTGCCGTCCGAGGCTCCTGACCTGCCCACCGCCGGCCTCGGGGTGGACGCCGCCACCCTCGCCGGCGCGACGAACCAGATCACCGCCGTGGGCGCCGAGCCGGTCGTCCTGACCCGGACCGCCGCCGGCCGGCTCCTGGTGCTGCGCCCCGGCGCCGACCCGGTCGATCTGACCGACCTGGACCTCGACACCACCGCGGTCCGGCTCCAGCAGGTCGGCCCGGCCGCGGACTCCGTCGTCCTGGCCACCGCCGACGCCCTCGTGTCCGTCCCGCTCGACGGCGACGCCCCGAGCGTCATCGCCTCGCCCGTGCTCGCCCCACCCGTGGCGCCGCTCGTGGTCGACGGCTGCGTGCACGCGGCCTGGGCCGGTGGCCTGCCGACCTATCTGCGGGCGTGCGAGGGCAGCGAGCCGGGCGTGATCCCCGTCCCCACCGACGCCACGGCCCAGGAGATGCGGCTGCGCACGAACCGCGGCCTGGTGGTCCTCAACGACACCCTCACCGGGGGCGTCTTCCTCCTCGACGAGCAGATGACGCTCGTGGACGACTGGGACGAGGTCGCCCCGCCGAGCGCGGACGACGATTCCGGCGCGGAGCCCTCGACGGAGCTGACCGCCGCCGTGCCCCTCGAGCGGGAGGCCGCCAACCGCCCGCCGACGGCCACGGACGACGAGTTCGGGGTCCGGCCCGGCGGCACCACCGTCCTGGACGTGCTCACCAACGACACCGACCCCGACGGTGACCTGCTCACCATCACCTCGATCGACGGCACCTCGGACGCCGTCGGCACCGTGGTGCCCGTGCTGGGCGGCCGCGCGCTGCAGGTCGAGGTCGGCCCCGACGCCGCCGGTTCCGTCGGCCTCGGGTACACCGTCTCCGACGGGCGTGGTGGCGAGGCGAGTGCCATGTTCGACCTCACCGTGGTGCCCCGCGAGGTCAACAACGCCCCGGTCGCCCTGCGCACGAGCACGCTGCTGCTCACCGCCGGCGCGAGCGGCTCGGTGGACGTGCTGGCCGACGTGCGCGACCGGGACGGCGACCAGCTCGTCCTCGTGGGCGCTGCCTGGGACTCCGACGACGTCGTCCGCTTCACCCCCGCGGGCGTCGTCACCTTCGAGGACTCCGGCGTCTCGGCCGGGCCCAAGCAGGTCGTGCTCACCGTCTCCGACGGGCGAGCCACCACCGACGTCGTCCTCGAGGTCGACGTGCGGACGGGCACCGGCCTGCCCCCGACGGCCGTCTTCGACCATGCGCGCACCACGGTCGGGGCAGAGCTGGGCGTCGCACCGATCCACAACGACACCGACCCGGACGGCGACCTCCTGCGCCTGGCCAACGTGAGCGGCCCGCCCGAGGTCGACGTCGTCGCGGACTACGGCACCGGCACGTTCCAGGTCCGGTCCGAGACCGCCGGCACCTACTACCTCACCTACGTCGTCGTGGACGACTCCGGCCAGAGCGCCGCCGGCCTCGTCCGCGTCGACGTCCTCGAGCCGGTCTCCGCGGCGCCGGTCGCGATGCGGGACACCGCACTGCTGCCCGCCGGGGGGACCGTCACGGTCGACGTCCTCGCCAACGACGAGAGCCCCGCGGGCGGCCTGCTGGGCGTGCAGCAGGTGGACGTACCCCAGGGCTCCGGGCTGAGCGTCCAGGTGCTCGAGCACCGGGTCCTGAAGATCTCGGCGACGCAGGTCCCGCCCGGTCCGCTCACCCTCACCTACACCGTCGCCGGCGGCGGCCCGTCGGCCCAGGGCGAGGTGCTCGTCCAGCCCGTGCCGACGGCGTCGCAGTCGCAGCCCCCCGTCGCCGAGCCGGACGTCGTCAACGTCCGTGCCGGCGACGTCGCGACCGTGCCCGTGCTCGTGAACGACACCCACCCCACCGGGCTCGAGCTCCGGCTGGCCCCGGACCTGGTCGAGGCGCCGGACGAGCCCGGCAGCGCGTTCTTCACCTCCGGGGACGAGCTCCGGGTCCGCGCGCCCGCGACGCCGCAGACGATGCACGCCGTCTACCGCGTCCTCGACTCCGCCGGCAACGAGGACTCCGCGCAGGTCACCGTGCACGTCCAGGCGGACACGGGGGAGAACTCCGCGCCGCAGCCGAAGCCGGTCGAGACCCGCGCGTTCGCCGGGGAGCGCGTGCGCATCCCGATCGCGCTGGCCGGGCTCGACCCGGACGGCGACTCCGTCGAGCTCATCGGCACCGGCGAACCGCCCGAGCTGGGCCGGATCGTCGAGGTGGGCCAGGGCTACCTGGACTACCTCGCGTTCGACCACGCCACCGGCACCGACACCTTCACCTACCTCGTGCGCGACCGGCTCGGCCTGGTCGCCGCGGCGCCGCTGCGCGTCGGCGTGGTGCCCGCGCCCGGGATCAACCGGGCGCCGCTGCCCCTGCCGGACACCCTGGAGGTCCGCCCCGGGCGCACCGTCGAGGTCGACGTCCTCGCCAACGACAGCGACCCCGACGGCGACCTGCTCTCCCTCGAGGACGTCACCGGCCCGGCGGACGGGGTGGGCGTCGCGGTCGCGGACGGTGTCGTCCAACTGACGATCGACGGGCAGAGCGGCACCTCCACCGTGGTCTACACGGTGGGCGACGGCCGCGGTGAGACCGCCACCGGCACGCTCCGGGTGGAAGTCTCCGCCGAGGCGCCGCTGCGGCCCCCGACGGCGCGCGACGACCTCGTGGCCCCGGCGCAGATCGTCGGCGCCGCGGCCGTGACCGTCCCCGTGCTCGCCAACGACGAGGACGCGGACGGCACGGTCGGCGCCCTGCAGGTCTCGCTGCCCGATGCTCCGGCGGGTGCCGGCGTCGTCGGCCGGTCGGTGCGGGTGCCGGTGCTGCCCGGGCGGCAGCTGATCACCTACGTGGTGACGGACCCGGACGGGCTCACCGCACAGGGGTTCGTCGACGTCCCGGGTCTGGCGGAGACGGGCCCGGTGCTCCGGGCCGGTGCCGAGCCCGTCGAGGTCCGCACCGGGGAGACCGTCACGATCCCCCTCGCCGACCACGTCGTCGCACCCAGCGGCAACCCGGTGCGCCTGACCGATGCCGCCGCCGTGCAGGCGACCAACTCCGACGGGGCCGCGGCCGTCGTCGACGCCGAGACGCTGAGCTACACCTCGGCCGCCGGCTACACCGGCCCCGCCTCCCTGACGTTCGAGGCCACCGACGGCGCGACCGCCCAGGACGGCCTGCGTGCGGTGCTGACGCTGCCCATCACCGTCCTCCCGGACGGCAGCAACACCGCGCCCACGCTCACCGGCGCCAGCCTCCGGGTGGCCCCCGCCGACGGCGCGAACACCCTGGACCTGGCCCCGCTGACCACCGACCCGGACCTTGCGGACGCCGGCCGCCACACCTATCGCGTCGTCGAGGTCCCCGACGGCTTCGAGGCCACGTTCGAGGGCTCCTTCCTCACCGTCACCACCGCGGCCGCGACCCCGCCTGGCACCGTGGGCGACGTCGTCGTCTCGGTGGCCGATGCCGTCGCCGATCCGGTGCTCGGCACGGTGCGCGCCGAGGTGGTCACCTCGACCCGGCCGCTCGCCGCCGTCGGCGACGTCGACCTCGGCGTGGTCGACCAGGGCGAGGCCGTCACCGTCGACGTGCTGGCC
>NZ_JBTSDU010000027.1:0-20611 GCF_054605595.1 Georgenia sp.
CCCACCCCGCCCCCCCGGCCCGCCCGGCCGGCGACGACGAGCGCCACGGCGTCGACGGTGTAGGTGGAGAAGGTGGTGAACCCGCCGAGGACACCCACGCCGAGGAACGGGCGGGCCAGGGGGTGGGGGCGCCCGACCACCTCGGTCAGCACCACCATGAGCACCCCCATCAGGAGACTGCCGACGACGTTGACCAGCACCGTGGACCAGGGCGGCTCGCCGCTCACGTGCGGCCAGGCCAGCGCGAGCCCGTACCGGGCGAGCGCGCCGAGGGCACCGCCGAGCGAGATGACGGCCAGGACGGCCGGGCGCACCCCCCACGCCGGCGCGCCGGGCGCCGCCGCACCGGGCGCCCCCGGGCCGGGCGTCGCCGCACCGGGCGCCCCCGGGCCGGGCGCCGCGGCACCCCTCCTCATCACGCCACCGGTCAGCGCACCACGGTGCGGGCCGTGGGGAGGATCGGCAGTCATCCCGCCATCCTGCCAGCGGCCGGAAAATCCCGTGACACCCCGGGGTGCGGGCTCCTACCGTGGAGGAACACGAGAGAGGAGGTGGTCCAGAAGTGAATTCTTTCCGGACGCGTGAGGTGACCATCCGCTAGCCCGTCAGCGGACGGACCGGAGGTCCTCCCGCCCGGCGGCGGCGAGCACCCGGTGGTCACCGGAACCCGCGGGGCCGTGGCATCGTCCACCACGGCACCCGACCAGGTGGTCGGGAACCCGTGGGCTCCTCCACGCCCGGATCTGGACCCGTCGCTCATGTGATCCGGGCCTTCAATGCGATGATCCGCTCGTAGGACCGGGCGATGCGTTCCTCGCTCACGTCCCCGGCCGTGACCAGATCCAGCAGCGCCTCGTAGACGCGTCGGCCGAGATCCGGCGTGAAGACGTCGATGTTGTTGGAGAACGTCAGGATGTCCGCGCCGGCGTCGACCGCGAGCCGCACGGCCTCCGCCAGCGGCCACCCGTCGGTGATGGCACGCATCTGCAGGTCGTCGGTGAGGACGACGCCGTCGAAGCCCAGTTCCTCGCGCAGCAGGCCGGTGATCGTGGCCCGCGAGAGCGACGCCGGCAGCTTCGCGTCGAGCGTGGCGTTGAAGACGTGCGCGGCCATGACGGTGTCGACCAGCCCGGCGCCGATGAGGCGGCGGTACGGCACGAGCTCGGCCTCGCTCCAGGTGTCGGTGACGTCCACGAACCCGAGATGGGAATCGGCGCTGGAGCTGCCGTGGCCGGGGAAGTGCTTGAGCGAGGTGAGCACACCGGCGTCGCGGTGGCCCAGGACGTACGCTGCGGCCTGCTCCGCCACCACCTCGGGGTCTGCGGACAACGCCCGCCCCAGGGCCCCGATGATCGGGTTCGTGGGATTGACGTCGACGTCCACGACGGGGGCGAGGTTGAGGTTGATGCCGGCCAGCGTCAGCGTCCGCGCCAGCTGGTACGCCGCCTCCCGGGTGGCGGCCGGATCCCCGGCCGCGCCGAGCTCGGCCGCCGAGCGCGTGGCCGGGAAGCCGTGCCGGGGCCCGAGGCGGGCGACCCGGCCGCCCTCCTGGTCGGTCGCGATCAGCAGGCGGGTGCCGGCAGCCTCCTGAAGATCCGCGCACAGGGCCGCGAGCTGGTCGGGCGAGGTGACGTTGCGGTCGCCACCGGTGGGCAGGTCCCGGCTGAACAGCACGACGCCGCCCACGTGCCGGTCGCGCAGGTCCGCCACCACCGGGTTGTCGGGTGTCAGGGTGGTGCCGCGGAAGCCGAGCATGAGCATCTCACCGACCATCACCTCGACCGGTACGGCGGGGGTCGGGGTGGGCGAGGCGGAGGTGGGGGTCGGAGTGGGGGTCGGCGCCGGGGTCGTGCTCGCCGGTCCGCCGGGCGGTTCGGGGCGGGGTCGGCCCTGGCAGGCGGCCAGCAGGGCGGCGGCGAGCATCCCGGCGGCGCCGGCGAGGACCTGGCGGCGGCGGGGCCCCTGGGGGGCTGGGTTCATGCGTGCGCTCCCACGGTCGCGAGCGGCGCGGGGTAGCGACCGGCGACGCGCGGCACGGCCCGCTCCACCTGCTGGGTGAAACGGGTGAACGGCTCCGCCTCGATCCGGGCGTCGCGGCCACGGCCGGCGCGCCGCCACGTGCCGACCACCCGCCCCGCGGCCACCACGGTGGGCCGGAACATCCCGTTGCCGCCGGGCACGATCCGGTCGGCGAACTCGGGTGCCAGGGTGGGCGACCGGTCCTGGTAGCCGAGGATCAGCTCGTCGAACCCGGGCAGCAGGTGGACGCCGCGTGCTGCCGCCCCCACCTCCTCGAGCCGGGCGGGTGTCGCGGGATCGAGGTAGTGCTCGACGCCGTCGACGTCGACGCGGTCGAGCTGGTCGACGGCGCCCGCCAGCCCCGTGGCGACGTCGGCCATCGGAAGCTTGGTCCACCAGGCGAAGTCCTTGCGGGTGGCCGGGCCGTGGGAGCGGAAGTAGCGCAGCGCCCACTCGGCCAGGGCCTCGTCCCGGTCGAGACGGCGCGGGCGGGGCACCCATTCCGCCAGCAGGACGATGCGCTGCTCGCCGTCGACGGTGGGGCCGAAGCAGGTCAGGCCCCGCTGGGAGAGGGTCCACAGCAGGTGGTAGCCGCGCTGCGGCACGGCGAGCAGCCCGGCCCGCTCCCACACCTCCATGAGCTCGCCGCGCCTGAGGGAGCGGCCGCCGGCGAGCGCCTGCTGCGTGAGCTCCGCGGCCTTGCCGATGAGCGGCCGGTCGATGCCGAGGCTCGCCCGCCGCCGCGCCGCCTGGGCCAGCAGACGCTCGCTCGTCAGCCCCAGCATCCAGCCCAGATCCACGGCGGGGACGAGGTGCAGCGTGCCGCGCATGGGCCAGGACCGCACCACCTCGCCGGCGTCGAACGCGCCGAGGATCCCGCCGGCGTCCCCCTCGGTCCGCAACGCCACCGAGGCCAGGGCCCCGGGGTAGTCCTGGGCCTGCACGGCGGTCAGCCACCGCACGGTCTCGGCGGCCGAGGCGAACCCCGGCCCCGCGATGCGCTGGGCGGCCAGGCGGAGGAGCGCGACGTCCCTTGTCCGCATCCCCCGAGCATAGAACGGGTCACCGACACCACCTACCGGCTGCCGCCCCGGCGTGGGGTGCACCGCGTGGCAGGCTGGCGTCATGGATCTCCGCGTCTTCACCGAGCCCCAGCAGGGCGCCTCCTACGACGACCAGCTCGCGCTGGCGCGGCACGCCGAGCGGCTGGGCTACTCCGCGTTCTTCCGCTCCGACCACTTCCTGCGCATGGGCGGTGGTGACCCGCTCCCCGGCCCCACCGACGCCTGGACCACGCTCGCCGGGCTCGCGCGCGAGACCTCGACGATCCGGCTGGGCACCCTCGTCACCTCCGCCACGTTCCGCCATCCCGGCCTGCTCGCCGTCCAGGTCGCGCAGGTGGACGCGATGTCGGGCGGGCGGGTCGAGCTCGGCCTGGGTGCCGGCTGGTTCGCCGCGGAGCACGACGCCTACGGCGTCCCGTTCCCGGAGAAGCGGTTCGGGCTCCTGGAGGAGCAGCTCGAGATCGTCACCGGCCTGTGGCGCACCCCGGTGGGTGAGCGGTTCAGCTTCGCGGGCGAGCACTACACCCTCACGGACTCCCCCGCCCTGCCCAAGCCGGTCCAGTTCCCGGTGCCGGTCATCGTCGGTGGCGGCGGACCGCGCCGCACACCGTGCCTGGCGGCCCGGTTCGCTACCGAGTACAACCAGTCCTTCCCCGCGAGGTCGGCCGTGGTCCCGCAGCTCGGCCGCGTGCACGCGGCGTGCGAGGAGGTCGGCCGGGACCCCGCCGAGCTGGTGTACTCCGTCGCGCTGGTCACCTGCGTGGGCGCGGACGAGGCCGAGTTCGCCCGGCGCGCCGCGGCCATCGGCCGGGAGCCCGCCGAGCTGCGCGAGCACGGCCTGGCGGGCACCCCCGCCGAGCTGGTCGACGGTCTCGCGGTCCTGGCCGAGCAGGGCATCACCCGCGTCTACCTGCAGTGCCTGGACATGGGCGACCTGGAGCACCTGGACCTCATCGCCGAGACGGCCGGGCTCTGACGCCACCGCGGCGGGTCACCCGGCACGTCCCTGCTCGTGTTCGCGGCACGACCGGACAGCACCGGCGCGGGGTGCGGGCGCCGTCGGGCATGATCTCCTCATGGTCGACGGCGACGCACTGAAGCTGGGTTTCGGCACCGGGTACTGGGGGGCGGGCCCGCCGCCGGGGGCGGCCGAGGCCGTGCTCGCCGCGGACGAGCTCGGGCTGGACTCGGTGTGGACCGCGGAGGCCTACGGCTCGGACGCGTTCATGCCGCTCGCCTGGTGGGGCTCCCGCACCCGGCGGGTCCGACTGGCCACCGGCATCGCCCAGATGGCGGCCCGCACCCCCACCGCGACCGCCATGGCCGCGCTCACCCTCGACCACCTCAGCGGCGGCCGGTTCATGCTCGGCCTCGGCGCGTCCGGGCCGCAGGTGGTGGAGGGCTGGTACGGGCAGCCCTACCCGCGCCCGCTGGCCCGCACCCGGGAGTACGTGGCCGTGGTGCGCCAGGTGCTGCGCCGGGAGGTGGTGGAGGCCGACGGCGAGTTCTACCAACTGCCGCTCGTGGGCGGCACCGGGCAGGGTAAGGCCCTGCGCGTGACGGTCCACCCGCTACGCGCCGACCTGCCGATCCTGCTCGCGGCCGAGGGACCGAAGAACACCGCCCTGGCCGCGGAGATCGCCGACGGATGGATCCCTGCGTTCATCTCCCCGCGCCTGAGCGAGACCTACGCCGCCCGACTCCGGGAGGGCTTCGCCCGCCGCGTGGCGTCGGCGTCGCCCGCCGCCACGTTCGAGGTGTGCGCCGGGGTCCCGGTGTCCCTGGCCGAGGACGTCGAACGGGCGGCCGACGCGCTGCGCCCGCACCTGGCCCTGTACATCGGGGGCATGGGCTCGGCGACGACGAACTTCCACCGCGACGCCATCGAGCAGCTCGGGCACGACAGCGCCGTGGCCGAGATCGTGCGCCGGTGGGCGGGGGGCGACAAGGCGGGCGCCGCGGCGGCCGTGCCCACCGGGCTCGTCCTCGACGTCGCCCTCGCCGGGAACCCGGCCCAGCTCCGCGAGCAGCTCCGCGCCTGGGCGGCGAGCGTGGTCACGACGTTGGTGATCCAGACCGCTCCCCGGGCACTGCCCGCCGTCGTCGCGGCGCTGCGCGGCTGAGCAGCCCCGCGGGGCGCGCGCTGCAGGAGATCGGCACCCGCGCCGTCCGCCCGCGCACCGGACCTCGGGTGAGCGGCTGCGGGCGGGCCGGTCCGCTGCGTCAGTCCCGCGCCATCTGGTCCACGGCCTGCGGCGCCCGCTCGACGTCGCCTGGGCGGTGGTGGCGGCGCTCGAGCGAGGCACCCTCGACGTCGACGTTCGGCAGGATCCGGTCCAGCCAGGCGGGCAGCCACCACGCCCGGTCGCCGGCGAGGTGCATGAGCGCAGGTACGAGCCACATGCGGACGATGAACGCGTCGAGCAGCACGCCGAGCGCGAGCGCGAACCCGATGGGCCGGATCATGGCGCTCTCGGAGAAGACGAACCCGCCGAAGACGGAGACCATGATGATCGCCGCGGCGGTCACGACCGACCGGCCGGCACGGACACCCTGCACGACGGCGGTCCGGGCCGGGGCGCCGTGGGCGTACGCCTCCCGCATCCCCGAGCCGATGAAGAGCATGTAGTCCATCGCCAGCCCGAAGAGCACGCCGACGAGGATCGTGGGCAGGAAGTTCAGGACCGGGGCGGGATGGTTGACGCCGAAGACACCGGCCAGCCACCCCCACTGGTAGATCGCGACCACGCCACCGAGGGCGGCGAAGTAGGACAGGATGAACCCGGCCGTGGCGATGACCGGCACGAAGATCGAGCGGAACACGACGATCATGATCACCAGCGACAGCCCGACCACGACCGCCAGGTAGACGGGCAGCGCGTCCGCCAGCTTGTTCGAGATGTCGACGTTGCCGCTCGCCAGGCCGGCGACGGCGATCGGCATGTCGCCGTCCACGGGCGGGAGCGCCCGCAGGGTGTGGACGAGGTTCTCGGTGGACTGCGATGTCGGGCCCTCGGTGGGGATCACCTGGAACGCGGCGACGGTGCCGTCGGCGGAGGTGCCGATCGGCGCCACCGCGGCGACGCCGTCCTGGGCGTAGATCTCCTCCGCGACGCGGACCTGGTCGGCGAGCGCGGCCGCCGCGCCACCGCCGGGCAGGTCGGCGACCACGAGGATCGGGCCGTTCTGACCGGGGCCGAACTTCTCGGCGACCGTGGCGTAGGCCTGGTACTGCGTCGAGTCCGACGGCTCCGCGGAGCCGTCGGGCAGGCTCAGGCGCAGGCCCAGGGAGGGGACCGCCAGGAGCAGCAGCCCCGCGACGCCGAGGACGACCCGGAGCACGGCGCGTGGGTTCGACATCGCACGCACCGGCGCCTGGGCGGGGGGCGGCGCCCCCTCCACGCGGGCCCGTTCCCGTCGGCTGAGGATGCGCCGACCGATCAGGCCCAGCAACGCCGGGGTGAGCGTCACGGCGATGAGCACGGCGACAAGGATGCAGAACGCGCCCACGGTGCCCATGAGCCCCAGGAACGGGATGCCCGTGAGGTTCAGGGCGAGGAGGGCGATGAACACGGTCGTGCCGGCGAACACCACGGCGTTGCCCGACGTCCCGTTCGCGAGCCCGATCGACTCGTGGAGCTCGTAGCCCTGCTTGAGCTGGCGCCGGTGGCGGTTGACGATGAAGAGGGTGTAGTCGATGCCGACCGCGAGCCCGAGCATGATCCCGAGGACCGGCGTCACCGAGACCATCTCGACGGCGCCGGAGAGGGACAGCGCGGCCAGCGCCCCGATCCCGACGCCGAGCAGCGCGGTGACCAGGGGCAGGCCGGCACCGACAAGGCTGCCGAGCATGATCACCAGGACGGCGGCGGCGACCACCAGGCCTACGGCCTCGCCGGCACCGAAGATCCTGGGGATGCCGACGGCGATGTCGGACCCGAAGTCGACGACGACGCCGTCGATCGGGGCCTCGAACGCCTTGACGACCGCGTCCTTGGTCGCCTGCGGGATCTCGAGCTGGCTGTCGGTGAAGGCCACGGTCACCACCGCGACGCTGCCGTCCTCGGACACGACCCGCAGCCCGGCGGCCATTTCCTGGAGGGAGCTGCCGAGCTGGAACTGGACGCCCTGCTCGGTGAGCTGCGCCAGACCCTCGTCGATCGCGGCCTGCTGGACCGCCAGTGCGGTCCGCTGACCGTCGAGCGCGGCCTGCTGGGCGTCGAGCTCGGCGAGCACCGGGGCCGGGGCGCCGGTCGCCTCGGCCCGCGTGCGCGCCGCGTCGAGCTGCGCCTGCCCGGTGTCCACCTGGGCCAGGCCGGCGTCGAGCTGGGCCTGCCCGGTCTCGAGCTGGGCGCGGCCGGTCCCGAGCTGGGCGGCGCCGTCGGCGAGCTGCTGGCCGGTGGCGGTGCGTTCCGCCTCGGTGACGAACGGGTCGACGACGGCCCGCACGCCCGGGATCTGGGCGGCGTCGGCGGCGAGCCGGCCGACGGCCTGCCGCTGGGCGTCCGTGAACGGCGCGTCGTCCGCGGTGCGCAGCACCACGGTGCCCGTGCCGCCGGAGGCCTCGGGGAACTCGGACCGCAGCCGGTCGGTGACCTCGGCGGTGGGTGTGCCGGGGATGGAGACGTTGCTGGCGAGCGTCCCGGCGCCGAGCCCGTAGGCGAGGCCGGCGAGCGCCAGGACCGCCACCCAGATGCCGATCACCGTGCGGGAGCGGCGCGCGGCCAGGCGACCGAGCCGGTAGAGGAGTTCAGCCATGAGGTTCCTTCGCGGATGAGTGGGGAAGAGTGCCGAGGTGATGGCGGGCGGGGGCCGCGGGGGTGGTCGGACCAACACGCCGGGGGCCGGTTCAGGGCGCCGGATCGGTGGGGGGTCCATACCCCGCACGGAACGTGGCGACCAACCGGTCGACCAGGCCCGCCCACAGCCGTCGCGACTGCTCGCTCTCGGCCGCGTCGGTCGCGTCGAACCAGTGGCGGTAGAGCACGGTGACCCCGCTCATGAGGGCGCCGACGAGAAGGTGGATGTCGAGCGGGTCGACGTCGGGGTGGCGGCTGGCCATCTCGTCCGAGAGGCGGGCGCTCACCGCCGTGAAGGCGCGCCCGAGCATGACCTCCTGCTGCGGCGTCCACTCCCCCGCCGGGCCACCGAGCGCCCGGGTGAGGTACGCCATCGGTGGTACGAGATCGGTGCGGCGCAGGGTCTCGGTGAGCTGGTCGAAGAGGGAGTCATCGGCCCCGGCGGCGTGGTCCGCGACGGCGAGGAAGGTGTCCACCAGGGTGTCGAGCACGTCGCTGCACACCGCCACGACGATGTCCTCGAGCGAGGCGAAGTGGTTGAAGATGGTGCGCCGCGAGACGTCGGCACGCTCGGCGAGCTGGTCGACCGCGAACCGGGTGCCGTTCGCCTCGCTCAGCAGCGAGGCCGCCGCCGTCACGATGGCTTCCCGGGAACGCGCCCGTATCAGGGCTCGCCGGTCCGGCTGAGGGAGGATCACGCGATGACACTAAGTGCATCGGTGCACTGAGTGCAACGTCGGGTTCTCGTGGGCGGCCCGCTCGGCGGATCCGGCGCCCGCAGCGGGGCTGCGCGGAACGGCGCACGATCGCCGCGTGGCCGTGGCGTCCCGGCCGGGGCGCCGTCAGCCCTGCGGGGGACCGCTCACGACCGTGATCCGGCCACGCCGGGCGATGAGCTCGTCCGAGCTGAACGGCCCGACGCCCTGGCCGGTGCCGGAAATGGTGGAGAACCACCGGCTGCCCTCGATGGTCATGAGCTTCTGCCACGCCACCCCACCGGCACACCGCACGATGGTCAGGTCGTCGAGATCGTCCGCCTCGGCCGGGTTGTCGACGTCGGGGCGGTCGTTCGGGCAGACGTAGGTCTCGTCCATCGTCGCCGCGCGGCCGGCCACGGTGAGCCGCGCCCGCACCGCGGATCCCACCGGGACCCCGACCACGTCGACGAGCCCGCGGGCCGCCAGGGCCTCAAGAGCCGGCGTCAGGCGCGCGTCGAAAGTCCATGCCATCTCACCGAGCCGGAACCTGGCCGCGAGCGTGTCGAGGATGAGGTCCTCCACCGGAGTGAACTCCTGCTCGACGGTCGTGCCGGTCGACAGCACGGAGGGGCCCGACCCGAACGTCGCCCAGGCGCGGTGCGTGGTGTGGTGATGGCGCATACCTGCACCATCGGCTGAATACCCGAGTCGTTGAAGGGTGCCCCATGGGGAGAACTCCCCATGGGGCACGGCTCCTCGCCCGCGGTGCCGTGGGTGCCCGCCTACACCCCCTGCGGGACGGATAGTTTGTCGCCCGTTCGGGCACGGGTTTCACCATGTAGTAGCGAATACGCTTCGGCTCCGTCGGCCCACCGCCTCACTCACCGGCACCAATTCAGCCTCAACAGGCGCCCGCTGATTCGAGCGCTCCCAGCCCAGGGCCCTGAAGTAGTCAGGGTGCCGACACACTGGACGTGACGGGGCGGTGGTGGTTATGTTCGGTCATACCCCCGGGGAGCGCTGCAGTGCGCTGAGAGTGCGGAGAGTCCGCAGACCCGTTACCTGATCCGGTTCGTACCGGCGTAGGGAGCAAGGGCACTCGCCGATACCTGTTTCGTCGGTGGGTCTCGTGGTACCCGCGGGCCCGAGAAGGGACCGTGATGAGCATCAAGACTGAAGAAGGCACCAGCATCGGCGCTACGCCGGAGCAGTTTGGTGTAGGGATGCGGTTCAGCATCCATCCCCACACAGACGACTTTGTCGAGGTCATCCTCGGCGCCCTGGCCGATGTTGAGGCCACCGGCCTCGCGGAAGGGTTGGTGATCGAGATCGATGACGTGAGCACGTATGTCGGTGCGCGCACTGCGCCGGCCGAGCAACGCCTGATCGCCTACCTATGTGCGGTGATCGTGGCGGCTTCACGGCGTTCGCGTGGCGCACACATCGTGACCCACGTGCTGTTCTCGCGTGGCTGCCCGGGGGAGGTGTCCTGCGAACTGGCCGTGACCGGTCCGCCGACTGCGGAGCCGGTGGACCTTGATCCTGTCGGTATCCGGGCCGTTGCGCAGTGGTCGCTGTACCCGCTGCTGGACGGGAGCTCTGATTCCGGGGACCACATGAGCCACATCGAGGCGGCAATCGGCGCTGCCACGCAGCGCGGTATTACCGCTTCCCCGGCGCACTACGCCACCAAGCTCGCCGGCGACCTCGCCGATGTCCTGGCCATCGTGGTCGATGCCTGGGCGCGGGTGGGCACCGGCGTGCCGCACGTGGTCACCCACCTGAGCGTCTCGGTGGGCTCCCCGACCTCCGACGCATGAGCGGGCGGCAGGCCATGAGCCCTAATAACGCTACGGCCGCCACGCCCACCCGGCCCGGGTGGGCCATGCGGGACCTGGTCCTGATGGTCGTGCTCGGCGTCGTCTTCGGCTTCGCCTACTGGGCCCTGGTGCAGGCCTGGAACGGCCTCGCCGTACTGATGGGTCCCGCCGGCGACCTGTCCCAGCATCTCCTGCTGGGCGGATGGCTGTTGGTGGCCCCGGTCGCCGTGGCGATCGTCCGCCGCCCGTTCTCCGGGGTGATCGCCGAGGTGATCGCCTCGGCGGTGGAGGTCGTCTTCCTCGGCTCACCGGTCGGGCCGCTACTCCTGATCGCCGCGGCAATCCAGGGCGGCGGGAGCGAGCTTCCCTTCGCGCTGACCCGCTACCGCAGGTACGGTTGGGGCGTCTTCGCCGCCTCCGGTCTGTTGGGTGCGGGGCTGGTGTTCTTCTACTCCGCGTTCCGCTCCGGCTGGTACGGCCAGGACATCTTCCTCCTGCGCCTGGTCCTGCAGTGCCTCTCCGGGATCGTCCTGGGCGGACTGGCCGCCAAGGTCATCGTCGAGGCTCTGGCCCGCACCGGGGTCGTGGACAACTTCGCCATCGGGCGTGCCCTGGACCGGGGATGAGCGAGGCCCAGCCGGCGACGCATCCGGCGGGGACAGGGACCGGGGCGGTCGTGGAGCTGCGTGAGGTCTCGGTGACCTTTCTCCGCCGGACCGACCCGGTGCTGCGCGAGGTGTCCATGCACCTTGGACCCGGTGAACAGATGATCATTCTCGGTGCTTCTGGTTCGGGTAAGTCCACTGTGGTGCACGCGATCACCGGGGTGGTGCCGCACACCGTCAACGCCACCATGACCGGGGAGGTCACCGTCGGCGCGGCGACGCAGGCTACCTCGGTGGTTGAGCGGTCTCGGCATCTGGGGGTCCTCGCGCAGGACCCGGCGGCCGCGGTCTGCCTGCCCGAGGTGGAGCAGGAGCTCGCCCTGCCGTTGGAGAACCAGGCCACCGACCCGGCGAGCATCGGCCCCCGCATCGGCGCAGCACTGGAGGTGATCGGGGCCGCGGCCTTGCGGGAGCGGGCCACCGCCACGCTGTCCGGCGGGGAGTCCCAACGGGTCGCCCTAGCCGCAGCCCTGGTCACGGAACCGCAGGTGCTGCTCCTGGACGAGCCGACATCGATGCTCGACCCAGCGGGCATCGACGCTGTCCGTGCAGCCCTGACCGGCGCGGTCGAAAAGTACGGGCCGGCGGTGGTGCTGGTCGAGCACCGGCTCGACGAATGGGCCGGAACCCGCGGCGTGACCGGGCTGCCGGGCCGGGCGCTGGTCCTGGGTGAGAGCGGGGAGGTGCTCGGCGACGGGCCAACTGCCGTCGTGCTGCGCGAGCACGCCCGTCAGCTCCACGCCGTCGGGTGCTGGCTGCCCCTGGACGCTGAGCTCTACGCCCTGACCGGGACCGAGGGCGCCCTGACGGCGAGGGCGAACACCGAGCTGCTCCACGCTCTCGCCGCCGACGCGCCCGACGTCGGCACGACCGCGACCGGCGCCGCCCCGCTCCTTATTGCCCGGAACCTGTCCGTGGGCCGGGCAAAGCCGATGGCACGACGTTCGCGGCGCCGCCGTCGAAAGAACCCGGCAGCACCCGGTGATACGGTCGCGCCCGCGCTACTGTCCGAGATTGACCTGTCCGTGCGACCGGGCGAGGTGGTTGCGCTGCTGGGGGCGAACGGCGTCGGGAAGTCAACTCTGTTGCTCACCCTCGCGGGCCTGCTCGAACCGCTCACCGGGGCGGTCGGGGGCGCGCGGCCCGGGCTGGTGTTCCAGAACGCCGAGCACCAGTTCCTCGCCCATACCGTGGCCGAGGAGATCGCTCACGGGCTCGCCCCCGACGTCGCTGAGGAGGTGGTGGCCGGGCAGCTACGCCGCCACCGCCTGACGCACCTGGCCGAGCAGAACCCGTTCCGCCTGTCCGGCGGGGAGAAGCGCCGTCTCAGCCTGGCCGCGATGCTCGCCCATGACCGGCCGGTGCTCCTGGCCGACGAACCGACACTCGGCCTGGACCGGCGAGATGCCATCACTACCACGCACACCCTGCAAGACTTTGCTGCTGGTGGGGGAGCGGTGGTGCTGGCCAGCCATGACCTGCGCACAGTGACCACGCTCGCCAGCCGGGTAATCGTCCTTGGTGAGGGCGGCGTGCTCGCTGATGGCCCGACCACCCAGGTGTTGAGCGACGCCTGCGTGCTGGCCCGGGCCGGGCTGGTCCTGCCGCCACTGGTGGCCTGGCTCCTGACCAACCTGCCGGCCCGTGCGGTGCCCCACGTGCTTCGCCAGCTCGACTACGCCGTCCCGGCGTCCCGCCCCGTGGGGGTAGGCCGGTGAGCGCCCTGACCGCCGCGCCGATCGCGGACTCGCTGCTGGCCCGGCGCAACCCGACCATCAAGCTCGCGTTGGTGACCCTGGTCTCCCTGGTCGTCGTCTTCGTCCTCGACCCGCTCACCCCGAGCGTGCTGTACCTCCTCGCGCTCGGCGCGGTCACGGTCTCGGTGCGGGTGACGGCGCGCACGCTGCTGGTGGCGCACGTACCCTTCGTAGCCTTCGCGTTCGGGGTGCTCATGGTCAACGCGCTGGCCCGCCCGGGCACCACCGTGTGGCAGGCCGGGGCGCTGCGGGTGAGCGAGGAAGGGCTCAGCGTCGGGACCGCGCTGGCGGCGCGGACCCTGCTCATCGGAGTGTTGGCGATCGGGTTCCTGCTCTCCACCGACGGCGTCGCCCTGATGACGAGCCTGCACCAGAACGCCCGCCTCAGCGCCCGGGTGACCTACGCGATCCTGGCCGGGTACCGGATGCTGCAGGAGATGCCACGGGAGTGGGCCACCATCAGCCACGCCCACACCGTGCGGGCCAACCTGCGCCACGACGGGCGGCCACCGCGCGGGCCACGCCACCTTGCCGGGGTGGTGTTCACCCTGCTCGTGGTCTCGGTACGCAAGAGCGAACGCATGGCCCAAGCCCTGGAGTCCCGCGGACTTGGACTTGCCCCCCGCACCACCTGGCACCCGGTGTGCATCACCAGAGCGGACTGGGCACTAGCGGCGGGCGTCGTCACCGTGATGGCGGTCGTGCTGGCGATCAGCGCCGCCCTGGGAATCCTGGAGGGACCCGGTGCGCTCACCAACTGAGACCATGCACCTGATCGCGATGGCGAACCCACCCACCAGCCGGTACGCCGAGAACTGGCGCCACCCGCTGGCGTGGACCGACTGGCTCGACGCACGCTTTTAGGCTCCAGCTCGATGAGCAGGAAAAGTCGCTCGTCGAGACTAGTCTCCGAAATGATCACACCCAGTCCCAATGTCCTCTGTCTCCCATGGCGGCCAGGACTGGGAGGCCACGCTGGGTCGACCCCGCCGACGAGACTTGAGCATGCGTGGCTGCACAGAACAAGAGCACCTACTCGGCCAGCTTCGGGGTCCTCCGGTCGTCCCGAGCGCACGTGCCTATCGCTCAGATTGATTCACTGGCGGTTTCGAGTGCCTGCCGGGCGACCCGCCGGACGCTTCGCGTCGCGAAGCGGGTAGTCATCCGGCGGTGGGGTTGATCCTTTGGTGGATCGTGCAGTTGCTCGTCGAGAATCGGGTGTGGAATACATACCCCGAGCCTGTGCTGCTCGAGCACGACGCCGATCACGGCGCGTTGGCCATCAGCGGTGAAATAGTCATCGTCGCGACGGTCAGGTTCAGGTCGATCTGGTCAGTGCCATACTCCGGGGCGCGCCCAGTCGGCGCGGAGTCACGGCGCGACTTGCGGGCGGAGAGGATGAGGTCGTGGTTGACGATCGCGGCGCGTACCTCGATGCCGTGCTGATCGGTGGCCGGGAGCCCGCGAGCATCGTGGTGGTCGACTATGACAACGCGTGGCCCGCCCGTTTCGAGGTCCTCGCCGGCCGGGTGAGGCGGGCCCTGGGACCTCGGGTGCGTTGCCTCGAGCACATCGGCTCGACCTCGGTGCCGGGCCTGGCCGCGAAACCCATCATCGACGTGCTCCTGGTCGTGGACGACGTTCAAGACGAGGCCGCGTTCGTCCCGCCTCTGGAGGTGGCTGGCTTCGAGCGCCGCGTCCGCGAGCCGGGCCATCGCATGTTGCGGACCCCGCAGCGCGACGCGCACCTGCACGTCTACGCCTCGGGTCGGGCGGAAGCGCGCGACTACCTGGACCTGCGGGACTGGCTCCGCGTCAGCGGCGACGACTGCACTCGCTACGCGAACGTCAAGCGGCACCTGGCGCAGAAGCAGTGGAGGGACATGAACGACTACGCCGACGCCAAGACCGACGTCGTGCTCGAGATCCTCGCCCGGGCACGGACGTGGAGAGCCGCCGGCGCATGCCCCATCGAAGCCTGATCAGTGACCCAAGACTCACGCTGGACGACAAGGCGTTCGAGACGATCATGGCCATCGCTCGCGGCAAACTCGTCGACGTCCCGGTGGCCGCCAAGATCCTGCATGCCTGGACGACGCCCTGGTGAGAGTCGACGACGGCGTGCTGGGAGTGAATGGTGGCGCGGGCTCCCATGGCCCGTGCCCTCCATCGCCTCGGGAACGGTCGCGCCCGTGGACGCCACGAGCGTGAGCGCCGAGTGTCGCTGGCCGTGCCAGGTCAGGTCATCGCACCCGATCGCGCTGCGCGCCTCGGTGAACATCGTCGTTCGCCGGCCGCTCGACAACGGTCCTCTTGAGGAGACGCGAGCGAACGCGGTCTGTACCGCTACTCAGGCAGGTCGGGGGTCCATCGTAGGATGTCGCCTGGTTGGCAAGCGAGTACGCGACAGATCGCATCCAGGGTTGAGAACCGGATGGCCTTCGCACGGCCGTTCTTCAGAACGGCGATATTAGCAGGCGTGATACCCACTGCGGCGGCGAAATCTCCCACGGAGATCTTCCGCCGGGCGAGCATGACGTCCAGCTCGACGACGATAGGCATCAGATCGCCCCGTCGAGTTCACTGCGATACGCGATGGACACCTTGAGCAGGCCGCGCATGACGAACATGAGCAGGACGAGCGCGATGCCGCTGGCTACGCCGGCCGCCAGGACAAGGACGACCCCGGGCCCTCCGGGCTGGACGACGCCAATCAGGTGAACCACGACGCCTGCCGCCAGCAGGGTGACGGCGACCGCACGACCCGTGATGACGTCCACCCATCGCAGCGCACGCGGGGTGAATATCGCGCCCCCACTGATGAAGGCGAGCAGCCGTCCGACCGCGACCAGCGCCACCTGGAGGCAAGCAATCGCAAGGATGGCGCCCCCGGAGTAGGGGACGACCAGGTGGGCGACCTCGGGGTACTCCGCTCCGATCTCGGCGGCGGAGACCGGTACCAGTACTTGAGTCAGCAGCGCTCCGAGCAGGAGGGCACCTAACGCCACCCGCAGCAACTTCGCGGATGTCATGGTCGCCTATCGATGATGGGTTGAAAGTCATCGTTAGTCAATAGGCCTCGCACGACCCGCGCCCGGTGGTGCACCGACCCTGAGTCGCGCCGAGTGCAACGCTCGCGGGTTCTCGACATCCCGGCGCGGCAGACCCGACGCTTCGTCCCGGCGCAACTGACACCAGGCCGCAAGCGGAACCGTGATCTGTCTTGGCTGCGCCCCGCCGCCTCGTACAGGGCCTCAACCGCCTCCGGCTTCGCAGCGGACTCCGCACGACGGCGCTCCGCGACCACCGCCGGCGGCTCCCCCTGGCCATCGTGCCCTCCGGCAGCCTCGAGCGGACCCTCGTGCCACAGCGTGCCACTGCACGCTACGAGTGGGCTTCGCGGGCCAGGATCCGCAGAGCCGGCACGCGGAAAGGCCCGGAACCGCAGAATCCTGCGGGGCGCGCGGCTGATGATGAACGGCACGCTGATGTCGAGCGGGTTTGACGCCATCTCGATCCCGGCCCGCCGGCGCCTGGAGTTCAATGACCACCTCCGCACGATGTTCTCCACCGCCGATGCGACCGCCCTCGCCGACTTCCTCTTGGACTGCGAACCCCGCTAGCTGGCCGATCCGCCTTGACGCGGCCAACTCCGCTGAAACTGAAGGAAGGGGCCTGCGCCGCCCCTCCCTGGGTCAACCGGCCTGAAAGAGCATGAACCCATAGGTCCCCATGCCCGAGGCCGGACTCTCCGGCTTCTCCCCCAGCCGGTGCTTGGCCGGCACCTGCGGGCCCCCCGCGGCACGTCAGGATTCCTGGACGGGGATACGGATGTCACGATATCGTGACATCGAGAGTGATGTCCTGATATCGTGACACACATGGCGAAGCACGGGCCGGTGAACTCCCCCAGCGACCTCGGACGAATCCTCCGTGACGCACGGCAGGAGGCAGGCCTGACCCAGGATGAGTTCGCCGACGACCTGGGCGTCAGCCGGCAGTACGTCTCAGCCCTGGAGTCGGGAAAGACCTCCCAGCACGTGGACCGGATCTTCGGATCGTTGCGACTGCTCGGAGTGCGCATCGAGGCGACCTGGGGCCGGCCGTGACTGGGCGCGGCGCACTCGAAGTCCACCTCTACGGCACCCGGATCGCCACGCTCCAAGACGCAGGAGACCTGCCGCCACTGACTTTCACGGCAGCAGCGATCGAACGGTGGGGCTTGGGGTCTCGAGTGGTCGCCAACAAGCTGCCCATCGCCGAGCAGCCACCACACCCGCGGGTCGTCGCGGCGGTGCTCGCCGGCCTGCTGCCCGAAGGTCGCGAGCGGGCCCGCCAGGCCGAGCGCGCGGGCGTGCCGGCCGACGACCTGTTCGGGATGCTCTCGCACTACGGCCGGGACACCATCGGTGCACTCGACATCCGACGCCCCGGCGAGCCCGACGACGCCGGATCGCTGCGCCCAGTCTCCGACCGCGAGATCCGGGAGCTCCTGTTGAGCGACCCTCAGGTCAGTGCCGCCATCTACGGGCGCGACTCCCGGACCTCGCTGCCCGGCCTGCAGCCCAAGGTCGGCGTCACGATGACGCCGGACGGATGGGCTCTCCCCCAGGGCGGTGCCCTGTCCACCCACATCGTCAAGCTGGCCGCACCGCAGGGGTCGGTCGCAGCGGACGTCGTTCATACCGAGGCTGCTGCCCTGGAACTGGCCAGGCTCGCCGGTCTGGACGCACCGCGCGCCTGGATCACCGACTTCGACGGCGCCACCACCATCGTCATCGAGCGCTTCGACCGCGTCGCTGGAGGACAGGGCACGCTTCGCGTCCACCAGGAGGACGGCGCACAGGCCCTCGGGATCAATACCGACGATCCGGAGCGGAAGTTCCAGCGCGGCGGCCGCGTCCTGCCGTCGTGGCGAGCCTTGGCCCAGGTGCTCACCGACGCGGGGACCGACCCCGCGGGACTGCTCGAGGTGGTCGCGTTCAAGCACGCCGTCGGCGACATCGATGCCCACGCGAAGAACATCGCGTTTCTCCGACTGGAGGACGGCACCGCCAAGGTCGCGCCCGTGTACGACACCGCCATGCACCTGCACGCCGCCGGCCACGACGGCCACTCCGCCATCGAGGTCAACGGCAAGAGCGCCATCCTCGACGTCGGCGCCCAGGACCTGATCGCGGAGGCCCGTAGCTGGGGCATCCCACCCTCGCGCGCCAGCCGCACCGTCCGCCAGGCCGTCGACGGGCTCCGGGGCGCGCTCCACGACATCGACCGCGGCCAGCACCCGGGGGTCAGCAACCTCGCCTGGCAGGTGGTCGAGGCCCGTGCGGACGAGCTGTCGTCTCAGCTGTCGTCCAGATCGGGCGGCCGCACGCCGCGCCGGCCGCGGTAGCGCAAGTTGGCCGGGGAGCTGATCTCCGGCGCCGAGTTTCGCGGGCATCCTATGCATCGGCACCAGCACCGGCGGCCTACGTCTCATAGGTGGACGAGAGCATTCACCTAAGAGAAACACTACGGCCCCGCCACCGTGTTGGTGGCGGGGCCGTGTGGCTGAGCCGGCGAGCTCAGAGAATGACGTTGGAGATGCTGCTGAGCCGGTAGAGGTCCTCGATCTGCTGGACCGTCAACGCGCGTCCGTCGAGGACCATCTCATGCGCGAAGACGGCCTGCTTGTCCTCCGCCGACAGCGGGTTGGAGTAGGTCCGCATCTGGTGCGCACGGACCAGTGGCCGCACCGAGGTGCAGTAGATGTGCTCAGGCATCTGCGACACGGCCCGGTCGAATGCCTTGTTGAAGACAGACTCGACGTCCTTCTTCCACTTCTCACCGTCACGGATGGGCGGTGTCAAGTCGTCGTAGCAACGCTGTCGGTGAGTAGGCGTTCGAAGGCTTCGCGTGGGGTGAGGTAGCCCAGGACGGCGCGGGGGGCGTTCGTTGAGCTCCTCGGCGATCGAGGTCAGGTAGGGCTGGTGCGTGGGGATCACGGCACCCTTGGGCAGGTACTCGCGGATGAGGCCGTTGGTGTTCTCGTTGGTGCCGCGCTCCCATGGAGAGTGCGGGTGGGCGAAGTAGACCGGGATCGTCGTGGCCAACGTCAGGGCGGCATGCTTGGCCATCTCGGAGCCCTGGTCCCAGGTCAGCGACTTGCCCGTCATGGCGGGGAGCTCGTCGGCGGAGTCGATGAGGGCGTCGGCGAGGTGCTCGCTGTCCTTGCCCGCCGGCAACGCCAGGATTGTGGTGAACCTCGTGGTGCGCTCGACCAGGGTCGCCGCCGCCGTGCGGCCGTGGGCACCGATCACCAGATCGGGGCTCCCAGTGTCCGGGCACGCGCCGCTCGCCCAGGTCCTCACGGTCATCGACGGAGACCATCCCCACGATCGGGGCGCCGCGCTGACCCAGCGGCTTGGGGCGGCGCCGCCTGGTGCGCTTGGAGCGCAGCATGACCGGCGTGCTTGGCCAGCTCGCCCTTGGGCAGTGCGTAGATGAACCGGTAGATCGCCTCGTGGCTGACCGTCTTGCCCTGTGCTGGCACGGATCCCTTCATCAGGGCCACGCTCTCGTCCCGGGCCTCCAGGTGCAACCGGCCCGCGATCTGGCGCGGGGTGCGTGAGCGCTTCAGGTCCGCCAACACCCGGGCGCGCAGCACCGGGTCGGCCTGCACCTTCCCCGTCTGCGTGCGGGACCTGCGCCGCTGGGCCCGGCAGTCCGCGGTGACCATCTTGTACCCGCGCGTCTTGGTCGAGTTACGCCGGATCTCGCGTGAGATCACCGACGCAGACCGGTCGATATGGGCTGCGATCCTGCGCACCGACCACCCCGGCCTTCAGCCCCGTCGAGATCTCCGCCCGATCCGTCGCCGTCAACATCCTGCTTCCCACCAGCAACCCCTCACCCGACCAGCACTGTTGCTACGACGCTATGACACCGCCCTTGGCGCAAGATCATCATCAGGACCACCAGCACGGGCCGGCTGACGCCGTTGTGCTTCGAGGCCTTGTTCAAGACCGGGGGGATCTTGTCTAACCGCTGAATCATCGCCCGGATTCGCGCTTCATCGATCTCACGCACCGGAGTGTCGCCGTACTCGGGCACGAGGTAGCCGTTGACCTTGCGCATGTAATCGCGGATCGTGGCGTGTGTCCACATCTTCCCGCTACGACCGGGTGCCTCCTGAATTCTTGTGAGCCAGCCCTCTGCGTACTTGCGGAACCCCACAGACCTCGCTGCCTCCGCAGCGGACTCCGCCCGACGGCGCTCCGCAACCACCGACGGCGGCGCCCACTGACCACGAGCGATCGTCGAGTGCATTCCGGCCAGCCACGTTCGAGCATCCGTCTTCGTCTGGAACGTCAGCGACCTGTCGTCCTCGGTCCGGGCTGGGTACATCCTGCCGTCCGGCCCTGGATAGCGAGCCTGCCAACGCCCCGAAGGAAGTTTGCGTAGACTCCCCCACGCTTCCCGCATCGTCGAACTGCTCATCGCACCCTCCGGCAGCCGCGAACGGACCCTCGTGCCACGGCGTACCACTGCACGCTACGAGTGGGCTCCGAGGGCCAGGACCCGCAGGATTCCGCGGCTCCTGGCCCCTCGTCGGCGCCTCTTGTGGCACGCAATGGCACGGCCTTGGTGACACGCCGCTCCCAGAAGCCGGCCGGCGGGCCACCTCGCTCTCGTCTGGTAGGTGTCCGCGCGCCACCTGCGTGCCACTGCGAATGGGTGTTCCTGTCCATCTCCGTCCTCCGGTGTCCATGGAGAGCCGGCACGAAGAAAGGCCCCGAACCGCAGAAAA
>NZ_JBTSDU010000027.1:20621-26509 GCF_054605595.1 Georgenia sp.
GCGGTTCCGGGCCTCTGGTCAGCCGGTTCGGGCTACCGGGCTGAGGAGAGCTCTCAGAAGTCCCAGTCGTCGTCCGAGGTGGACTCGGCCTTGCCGATGACGTAGCTGGAGCCGGACCCGGAGAAGAAGTCGTGGTTCTCGTCGGCGTTGGGGCTCAACGCGGAGAGGATGGCAGGGTTGACGGCCGTCTGGTCCCTGGGGAACAGGGCTTCGTAGCCGAGGTTCATCAGCGCCTTGTTGGCGTTGTAGCGCAGGAACGCCTTGACGTCCTCCGTCAGACCGAGCGGGTCGTAGAGGTCCTCGGTGTACTGCTCCTCGTTCTCGTAGAGCTCGTGGAGCAGCTCGTAGGTGTAGTCCTTGAGCTCCTGGCGACGCTCGGGCGTGGCCCGGTCGAGCGCCCGCTGGTACTTGTAGCCGATGTAGTACCCGTGGACGGCCTCGTCGCGGATGATCAGACGGATGAGGTCCGCGGTGTTCGTGAGCTTCGCGTGCGAGGACCAGTACATCGGCGCGTAGAAGCCCGAGTAGAACAGGAACGACTCGAGCATCGTCGAGGCGACCTTGCGCTTCTCCGGGTCGTCGCCGCGGTAGTAGTCCATGACGATGGCGCCCTTGCGCTGGAGGTTCTCGTTCTCGTCCGACCAGCGGAACGCCTCGTCGATCTCCTTGGTCGAGATCAGGGTGGAGAAGATCGAGGAGTAGCTCTTCGCGTGCACCGACTCCATGAACGCGATGTTGGTGTACACCGCCTCCTCGTGGGGGGTCACCGCGTCCGGGATCAGTGAGACGGCGCCGACGGTGCCCTGGATCGTGTCGAGGAGGGTCAGGCCGGTGAAGACGCGCGTCGTCATCGTCTGCTCGTCATCGTTGAGCGTCGCCCAGGACTGGACGTCGTTCGACAGCGGGATCTTCTCGGGCAACCAGAAGTTGCCGGTGAGGCGGTCCCACACCTCGACGTCCTTCTCGTCCTCGATCCTGTTCCAGTTGATGGCCCTGACGGTGTCGGCCAACTTGAGCGGTCCGCTCATGCTGCTTCCTTCCCTTCCATGATGATCTGATCGTCGCGCGGCCCGGTTGGGGCTTCCCGGGTGACGCCGGCCTACCCTGCCCCGCACCCCCGCTGCCCGGTCGGTCCGGACGGGCCGGACTCGCCTCGTGTGCAGTGGGCCAGGTTCAGTGCACCACGATCTTCGCCACGTCGGCGGCCTCCATGGTGTTCTCCAGCGTGGTGATCTCGCAGTCGTCGGTCTCGCAGAACGCCTCACCGATCGCGTCGATGGTCTCCATGTCGCCCTCGTAGATGGCGTCGAGATAGGCCGGTACGAGCTTCTTCGTCGCCGCCTCGTAATCCTCGGCGGTGATCTGCGTGTACGGCATCTGCGGGTAGACGAAGTTGCCCTGCGGCAGGAACGAGGCGGTCTTGAGGCGCCCGGCGAAATCGCGCAGGACGTGCTCGACCTCACCGCCCTCGCGCTCGGGGTCGAAGGAGAGGGTGACCGAGACGGAGTTGTCCGACCAGTACTTCTGCGCCAGCGTCGCCAGCTCCGCCTTCTCCCGCAGGGAGACGTCCTTGTCGGACCGCCTGGCCGCGGAGCGGACGGGGAAGAAGACCACCGACGTGCTGACCGGGTCCTCGCTCGCCGGCTCCACGCGGTAGCCGGCCGCCCGGAAGAGCGTGACGAGCGGGTCCTCGTTGCGGAACCGGACGGCCCGGTTGAAGTACTGCCCGCCCGGACCCCAGTGCACGCCCGGGGAGACGCCGGCGAGGATGCTCACGGTGCCGCTGGGCTTCACCGTCGTGGTCCGGATCGACTCGCGCACACACAGCCACTCGGACAGCCCCCGGTCGACATCCTGGACAGCCCGGTAGCCCTCGTCCATCCACTCGCGCATGGTCTCGAGGCCGTGGGTGTCGACGAAGTCGGCGATACCGGACATGGAGGTGCCCACGCGGCGGTTGCGCTGCATGACCGCGTTCGTCTTCGTCCAGTGTGTCGGCAGCAGGGTGACCGTCTTGCCGTAGAGGAAGGCCACCCGCAGCGTGGCGAGGTAGTCCTCCTTCGACTCTGCCCGGGTGGGGAAGGTCTCCACCAGGGTGCAGCACTCCCCCGACTCCAGCGGCTGCTCGCCGCAGGGGTTGTAGCCCATGGCGCGGTAGTCCTTGTTGTCCGCCGGGTCGCCCAGTCGGCCGTAGGCACGGGTGGTGTCGAGCCAGATGACACCGGGCTCGCCGTTGTGCCGGATGGCGTCGGCGATGCCGGACAGGTCGGTGCCCGTGTCGACGGTCACGGAGTTGTTGGACATCCAGCCCCAGCCGGGACGGGTCGGGTCGCTGTAGCTGTTGCGCTCGGGGAAGACGTCGGCGTTCTTGAGATTGAGGAAGTCCTGGTCGTCGATCTCACCGAGGAGGATCTCGGCGGAGCGCCGGACGTTACCGGCCACGACGCACACGCCGATCAGGTTGCCGATGTCCGCGATGTCCTTGGTCGTCAGGGCCTGGCCGCCGCGGTCGTCGAGAAGACGGCGGATCGACTCGTGCAGGCGGCGCAGCGGGGCGGGCCCGGCCGCGGTGCCGCCGAAGGTCTTGATCGGCTCCCCGGCGGGCCGCACCAACGAGTAGTCGAAGATGCGTGCCGGCTGCCCGGCCGTGAGGTAGGCCTCCAGCAGCAGGCGCACGGACTCCACCCAGCCCTCGCGCGTGTCGGGGACGACGTAGGTCACCGCGGGCTGCTCCGGTGTGTGGATGACGAAGCCCCGCTTGGCACCCCGGGTGTCGAATCCGACACCCACCCCGAGCATGGAAGCCTCCATGAGAAAGGTGAACGGCCCGGCCGGATCCTTCACGGTCATGTCGCCGGTGCTCACGAACGCGCAGTTCTGCAAGGGCGCGGAGTTACGGAGCTCGCTGACCAGCGGGGTGCCCATGACCCACAGACCACGCCCGGGTGGGGACCACTTCAGGTCGAAGAGCCGCTCGTAGGCGTCCCGGGCCAGCGCCTGGTTCTCGGCCTCGTCCCACGGCAGCTGGTGGTCCGTCATGTGGTCCTTGAGGATGGAGAACATCCCCTCGATGACGCGGCGACACACCTCGTGCCAGCGCTCCTTGGTGCCGTCCGGCTTGAGGCGTGAGTACGTGCGCAGGAACGTCACCTCACCGAGAGAGTTGCCGGCGGCGTCGGCGTACCCCCACGGGATGGTGCGGGTGGCATAGGGCGCGACGAAGTCGTCGGAGAGCTGGAAGGAGAACATGGGGATGAGAACCCTTTCTTCGTCGTGGGGGTCCCGGCCGGGCCGCTGCGCCGCGGGGGTGCTGGCACGGCGCGACGGCGGGTGCTGGGGTCAGCGGGCCGGCTGCGCGACGGCGGCGGTCGCCCCGTGCTGCCGACGCACCGCGTAGACCCCGGCGGCGACCGCGGGGACGAGCACGAGGTTGGCGGCCAGGGGGTAGAGGTAGAAGGGCACGCCCAGCGCGTAGGCGGTGAAGAGGCCGCCCAGGGAGTCGGCGTACCACTCCCCGCGCCCGAGCATCCAGGTGCCGAAGTTGGTCACGAGGAAGAACAGCGTCGACGATCCGGCGGCGACCCCGGCACCGAGCAGCGCCGCGGACCGGGCCGAGGAGGCGCGCCGGAGCAGGAGGGCGCCGGCGGCGACGACGGCCCACGCGCCCCAGACGTACAGGAAGATCGTCGAGTACGACCCGAGGATCACGTCGCCGACGGCGACGGTCAGCAGCGGAACGGCGACGGCGGCGGGCCGGGGAAGCAGCAGCGCCGACACGACCGCCAGGACCGTGACGAGCTCGACGCCGGGCGCCAGGAAGGTGTTGAGGTTGTAGTCGCGCCAGGCGATCGACAGGACGGCGATGCCGGCGATGAGTGCGTAGCTGCGGAGAGTGGACATCATGATGACTTTCTGTCGTGACGGGTGGGAGGAACCCGTCAGCCCCGACGACGGCCCGTCCAGGGCGCATCGCCGGGCTGACGATCTGCCGGGTTGTGGAGTTTTGCTCGGTGTCGCCGGCGGGCCGGCGAATCGTCGATGGTCTAGAGCATGCAGGAGACGCAGCCCTCGACCTCGGTCCCCTCCAGCGCCAGCTGGCGCAGGCGGATGTAGTAGAGCGTCTTGATGCCCTTGCGCCACGCGTAGATCTGCGCCTTGTTGATGTCGCGGGTGGTGACGGTGTCCTTGAAGAACAGCGTCAGCGACAGCCCCTGGTCCACGTGCTGGGTGGCCTCGGCGTAGGTGTCGATGATCTTCTCCGGGCCGATCTCGTACGCGTCCTCGTAGTAGTCGAGGTTCTCGTTCGTCATGTACGGCGCCGGGTAGTAGACGCGGCCGAGCTTGCCCTCCTTGCGGATCTCGACCTTGGAGACGATCGGGTGGATCGAGGAGGTGGAGTTGTTGATGTAGGAGATCGACCCGGTCGGCGGGACCGCCTGGAGGTAGGCGTTGTAGATGCCGTGCTCCTTGACGGCGGCGGCAAGCTCGCGCCAGTCGTCCTGCGTGGGGATGTGCACGCCGGCGTCGGCGAAGAGCTGACGCACCCGCTCGGTGCGCGGCTCCCACACGCGGCCCACGTACTTGTCGAAGTACTCTCCGCTGGCGTACGTGGAGTCCTCGAAACCGGCGAACGCCCGGCCCCTCTCGATGGCGATCTTGTTGGACTCCGTCACGGCGTGGAACGCCACCGTGTAGAAGTACATGTTCGTGAAGTCCAGGCCCTCGTCCGAGCCGTAGAAGATCCGCTCCCGGGCCAGGTAGCCGTGCAGGTTCATCTGCCCCAGGCCGATGGCGTGGGACTGGTTGTTGCCGACCTCGACCGAGGGGACGGACCAGATGTGCGTCTGGTCCGAGACCGCCGTCAGCGCGCGGATGGCCGTGCCGACCGTCTTGGCGAAGTCGGGGCTGTCCATCGACTTGGCGATGTTCATCGAGCCGAGGTTGCAGGAGATGTCGTTGCCGACCGAGGAGTAGGAGAGGTCCTCGTTGAACGTCGACGGCGTGGAGACCTGGAGGATCTCCGAGCACAGGTTCGACATCGTGATCCGGCCCCTGACGGGGTTGGCCGCGTTCACCGTGTCCTCGAACACGATGTACGGGTAGCCCGACTCGAACTGGATCTCGGCGAGCGTCTGGAAGAACTCGCGCGCGTTGATCTTCGTCTTGTGGATGCGGCCGTCGTCGACCATCTCGCGGTACCTCTCGGTCACGCTGATCTCGGAGAACGGCACCCCGTACACGCGTTCGACGTCGTAGGGCGAGAACAGGTACATGTCCTCGTTCTTCTTCGCGAGCTCGAACGTGATGTCGGGGATCATGACGCCGAGGGAGAGCGTCTTGATGCGGATCTTCTCGTCCGCGTTCTCCCGCTTGGTGTCCAGGAACCGGTAGATGTCCGGGTGGTGCGCGTTGAGGTACACCGCGCCCGCGCCCTGGCGTGCACCGAGCTGGTTGGCGTAGGAGAAGGAGTCCTCCAGCAGCTTCATCACGGGGATGATCCCGGAGGACTGGTTCTCGATCTTCTTGATCGGGGCGCCGGCCTCACGCACGTTCGTCAGCGACAGCGCCACGCCACCGCCGCGCTTGGACAGCTGCAGCGCCGAGTTGATGGAGCGCGCGATCGACTCCATGTTGTCCTCGATGCGGAGCAGGAAGCAGCTCACGAGCTCGCCCCGCTGCGCCTTCCCGGCGTTGAGGAAGGTGGGCGTCGCGGGCTGGAAGCGGCCGGAGATGATCTCCTCGACCATGTCGAGCGCGGCCTGTTCCGTGCCGTCGGCGAGGAGCAGGGCGACCATGACGACCCGGTCCTCGAACCGCTCGAGGTAGCGCTTCCCGTCGAACGTCTTGAGCGTGTACGACGTGTAGTACTTGAAGGCGCCGAGGAAGGT
>NZ_JBTSDU010000028.1:0-26443 GCF_054605595.1 Georgenia sp.
CGTCCCGGATGGCGCCGCCATCGAGGACGCGCCCGAGACCGTCATCGTCGTCGTCTCCACGCCGCGGGCCAGCGCCGAGGACATCGCCGCCGACGAGGCCTCCGCCGAGGCGGGCGCCTCCGCCGGCGTCACCGTCGAGGCCTGAGCCCCCACAGCAGCTCGTTGACGTACGCGCGCCCGGGCCACCACGGCCCGGGCGCGTCGTGCATGTACCGGCCCGCCGCGCGTCAGAAGGAGCAGCATGAGTCCGTGGCTCGTCGTCGGCCTCGGTAACCCGGGGGGAGAGTACGCCGGCAACCGGCACAACGTGGGCCAGATGGTGCTCGACGTCGTCGCCGGGCGGATGAGCGGCTCGTTCACCAAGCACAAGGCCAGGGCACAGGTGCTCGACGGCCGCCTGGGTACCGGTCCGGGGGGTGCCCCCGGGCCGCGGGCGATCCTCGCCAAACCCGGGTCGTACATGAACGTCTCGGGCGGACCCGTCGGCGCCCTGGTGCAGTTCTACGGCGTCGACGCGGGCCGGCTCCTCGTCGTCCACGACGAGCTCGACCTGCCCGTGGACACGCTGCGACTGAAGAAGGGCGGCGGCGAGGGCGGTCACAACGGTCTGAAGTCGATCTCCGCCGCGCTCGGCACCCGTGACTACGTCCGCCTCCGGGTGGGCATCGGGCGCCCGCCCGGGCGGATGGACCCCGCCGAGTACGTCCTGCGGGACTTCCCGGCCGCCACCCGCGCCGGCCTGGCGGTCACGCTCGAACAGGCCGCGGACGCCGTCGAGGACGTCCTGACGATCGGGCTGGAGCCTGCACAGCTGCGGCTGCACACCGCCGACGGGTACTGATGCCGAGGGCGTTCGTGGAGCTGCCGAGGCAGTCGTCGAGCGAGCAGGCTCCTGCTCGACCGTCAACGGCGGTTCGCCGCGACGGCTGCGACCGCGGCGACGTCCCGGGCAGCACGATCCCAGGAGTAGTGAGCGAGCCGCTCCGTCGCGCGTCGCGCACACTCGAGGTAGAGGTCGTCGTCGGCAAGCGCATCCACGATGAGGGCGGCGAGGTCACCGGGATCCTCCGACCGAACCAACCGTCCGCCGCTGGACTGGTCGATGATCTCGGGCATGGCGCATGCGTCTCGCCCGATGCAGGGCAGTCCTCGGATGAGGGCTTCGGCGAAGACGATGCCAAACCCTTCGAAGAGGGATGGCATGACGAACAGGTCGTGGCTGTCCATCAGGTCGTGGACAGCCTTAGGGGCCACCGTGCCGAGGAATCGCACTCCTTCGGGCACGTCCCCGCGCAGCGGCCAGTGGTCCGGCCCGGCGATGGTCAGTTCGATTCGGGGTCCCATTTCCCGCCTCAGCAGCTTGAAGGCACCGACGACCTGTGCACCGCCCTTCGTGTCGAAGTCCCGACCGACCATCAGGAGCCGCATGGCTTGACCGGAGCGCCGCTCGGGAAGAGCGTCGTCATCGCCGAGGGGCATGTTGATCCCAGGATTGACGACGTGGATCCGCGTGGGATCGACCCCTGATCTCTCGATGCTGCTTGCGAGCCAGGAGCTCATCGGCAGGAGGGCTGCGGCGCCCTCGAAGATGCGTTCCTGCCGGCGGTGGAGCTCCTCGATCCGACGACGACTCAGCGTTCGGAAGTGCGGGACGCCGCCCGGCCCGAATCGCTCGAGCAGGAGGGCATAGCTGAGGTCCTGCATGATGAGGTACGGCACATCTGTCGCTCCGAGATCTTGAATCTCGAGGACGACGTCCGGCCTAGATCGACTCACCTGGCGGCGCAGCTCTCGCTCGAGGAGGGTGATCGCGGCGCGAGAGTGGCGCCACTGCGACCGCCATCTCCCGTTCGATCGGCGCACCCCGGCAGCCCGGAGCGCGCTACGAACAGGAGGAGCAAGTTCCGGACCGACATCGACGACATCTGCGTGGCTCCGCAGTGCGTTGCGAAGCTGCCACGGGGTGCCGGACCACGTCGTGCGGGGCGTCGGTCCCCAGTGGCACGCCATCCCGAGACGTAGCATCACGCGGTCAGGGCCGGCCGGTGGTGGCCGCAGCGGGATACCACTGACCGCTTGACCGTGAGGCAGTTGACGACGACTTCGCCCGGGCGGTACGTGACGCGCGGCGCAAGCGGTCTCGGCGTACGCGGCACTGGCATGATGCAGTCTCCTGGCTCGAAACGATCTGCACGACTTCTGCGGTCAGTGCGGGATCGACAGTACCGTTCACGCCCTTTCGAGATGGCGAGTTCGGGAGGTCGATGCGTGGTATCCGATCTTCAGGCCGTGACCCCTTGGTCGGTGCCGGCACAGGAGACGCCTGAGGTCGCGGCGTGCCTGACCTGCGCTGGCGTACTCAGTGGCCGGGCGGCGGTGTCGCCCTCGCTCACCCTTCGTCTCACCCGCACTCACCCGCCGCGGCACTCGGATCCCCGCAATTCACCCGCCAAAGCCCCCCTTGCGACGTCTCGACCGCACAAGACTTGCGAATGCTCGGCGTGGCCGGGGTCCCCGGGCACGCCGGGGTATCGCGGCAAGGAACCGGCCGCGTGAGGAGCTGGAGGAGCCATGACGAGACTGGTGCGTGCGCGGCGGATGGTGGCCGCCCTGGCGGGCTCCCTGCTCCTCGCCCCCCTGGCGCTGTCCGTCGCGGCACCCGCGGTGGCCGCCTCGGACCCGTGCGGGCCGGAGGGCAACGAGATCTCCTGCGAGAACTCCAAGCCCGGGACCGACCCCGCGGTCTGGGACATCCAGGGAGCCGGTGACGGCGGCATCCAGGGGTTCTCCACCGACATCAGCGTCAACGTCGGCGGGAGCATCGACTTCAAGATCGACACCGATGCCGCCGACTACACGATCACGATCTACCGGACCGGCTGGTACCAGGGCAAGGGTGCGCGCGAGATCGACACGGTCGAGCCGTCCGCCACGCTGCCCCAGGTCCAGCCCGAGTGCCTGAGCGACCTCACCACCGAGCTCTACGACTGCGGCAACTGGGCCGTCTCCGCCACCTGGGCCGTCCCGGCGACCGCGGTCTCCGGCGTCTACGTGGCGAAGCTCCGCCGCCCGGACACCGGCGACGTCAGCCACATCACCTTCGTCGTGCGCGACGACGCCAGCGACTCCGACGTCTTCTTCCAGACCTCGGACACCACCTGGCACGCCTACAACACCTACGGCGGTGCGAGCTTCTACCAGGGCGCGGTCAACGGCCGCGCCTACAAGCTCAGCTACAACCGCCCCTTCGCCACCCGTGGCCTGTCCGCCGGGCGTGACTTCTACTTCGCCTCCGAGTACGCCATGGTGCGTTTCCTCGAGCGCAACGGCTACGACGTCAGCTACACCACCGACGTCGACTCGGCCCGGCGCGGAGAGCTCATCCAGAACCACAAGGTGTTCACCTCCACCGGTCACGACGAGTACTGGTCGGGTCCGCAGCGCACCAACATCGAGGCCGCCCGCGACGCCGGCGTCCACCTCGGGTTCTTCACGGGCAACGAGGCGTACTGGCGGGTCCGGTGGGAGAACGCCGCCGCCGGCGCCCCCACGCCCTACCGCACCATGACCTCCTACAAGGAGACGTGGGACGACGCGAAGATCGACCCCTCCCCGGAGTGGACGGGTACCTGGCGCGACCCGCGCTTCGCCGCGCCCGAGAACGGCGGTGGCCTGCCCGAGAACGCCGTGAGCGGCACCGCGTACATGGTCAACGACGTCGACCTCCCGGTCACCGTCTCGGCCGAGGAGGGCAGGCTCCGCCTGTGGCGCCACACCTCGCTCGCGTCGCTGCCGGCCGGCGGCTCCGCCGAGCTGGCCCCGCACACGGTCGGGTACGAGTCGAACGAGGACCTCGACAACGGGTTCCGGCCCGAAGGCCTCGTCCGTCTGTCCACCACCGTCGGACCCGTGCCCCAGTACCTGCAGGACTTCGGCAGCCGGGTCGCGCCGGGGACGACGAACCACAACACGACCCTGTACCGGGCCGCGTCCGGCGCGCTCGTGTTCTCCTCCGCGAGCATCCAGTGGGCCTGGGGCCTGGACCAGGTCCACGACGGTGCGGGCGCCCCGGCCGACCCGCGCATGCAGCAGGCGACCGTCAACCTCCTGGCGGACATGGACAGCCGGCCGACGACGCTGCAGAGCGGCCTCGTCGCCGCGACGAAGTCGACCGACACGGCGGGTCCGACCGTCACCGTGACGAGCCCGGTGGCGGGCCAGGAGGTGGCCAACGGCATCTCGGTCGTCGCCTCCGGGACGGCCACCGACGTCGGCGGCCGCGTCGCGGGGGTGGAGGTCTCCACCGACGGTGGCGACTCGTGGCACCCGGCCAAGGGCACGACGGCCTGGTCCTACACGTACGTCCAGACCGGGACCGGCACCGCACCGCTGCTGGTCCGCGCCGTCGACGACAGTGCGAACATCGGGACCCCCGCTCGGGTCGAGCTGGAGGTCAGCTGCCCCTGCAGCATCTTCGGCTCCACCGTCCCCAAGACTCCGGCGGTCGCCGATGACGGCGCCGTCGAGCTCGGGCTCCGCTTCAGCCCGCAGATCGACGGGTTCGCCACGGGTGTGCGCTTCTACAAGGGGACCGGCAACACCGGCCAGCACATCGGGTCCCTCTGGTCCGCCACGGGGCAGCGGCTGGGCAACGTCACGTTCACCGACGAGTCCTCGTCGGGCTGGCAGAGCGCCACCTTCACCACGCCCGTCCCGCTCACCGCGGGAACGACGTACGTGGTCTCCTACACGGCCCCGGTCGGCCGGTACGCCGCCGCCACGGACGCGTTCTGGTACCGCGGCCTGAACGCGAACCCGCTGAACGTGGCCGGCGGGTTCGGCGTCGCGGCGCCCGGCGTGTACGCCGGCCCCGGCACGTTCCCGGACTCGCGCTTCGGCTCGAGCCACTACTTCGTGGACGTCGTGTTCAGCACCGTCGACGACACACCGCTGACGATCGGTGCCCACGAGCCCCTCGGCGGCTCGACCAGCGTGCCGTGGTCCACGGGGATCGCCACGACGATGTCGAAGCCGGTCGACCCCGCCAGCGTGCAGGTCTCGGTGACCGCCGAGGACGGCACCGCCGTCGCCGGGCAGGTCGGCTACGACGTCGCCACGCGCCGGGCCACGTTCACACCGGCACAACCGCTCGCCCCGGCCACGCGGTACACGGTGGCGGTTGCGGCGGTCGACTCGCAGGGCCTGGGCATCAGCGGCGACGCGGGCTGGTCGTTCACCACCGCGGCGGCCGACCGCCCGGAGGGGGCATGCCCGTGCTCGCTGTTCAACGACACCACACAGCCCACCGTGCTGGAGATCCCGGACTCGAACGCCGTGACCCTCGGGGTGACGTTCACGGCCACGACTCCGGGCACGGTCAGCGCGGTCCGCTTCTACAAGGGCCCGGGCAACGTGGGCACGCACACCGGCGCGCTGTGGTCGGCCGGGGGCACCAAGCTCGCCGAGGCGACGTTCTCGGGCGAGAGCACCCAGGGCTGGCAGACGGTCACCTTCGCCACCCCGGTCGCCGTCGAGCAGGGCGTCGAGTACGTCGCCTCCTACCGCACCACGGTCGGCCGGTACTCCTACACGGCGGGCTCCTTCGGCGCCACGTACCAGCGCGGCCCGTTGACCGTCCCGCCGAACGGTGGCACGTACTCCTACGCTGACACCTTCCCCGGCGCCAGGACCTCCGGCAACTACCTCGTGGACGTCGTCTTCGAGCCCGACGCACCGGCGCCGGTCCTGGTCGAGGGTCTGCCTCGGGCGGGGGCGTTGGGTGTGGGGTCGGACGCGGTGGTGACGGCGCGGTTCGATGTGGCGGTGGCGGCCGGGGTGAGCGTGGCGGTGACGTCGGCGGCGGGGGCGGTCGCGGGGACGGTGTCGGTCTCGGCGGACGGCCTGGTGGTGACGTTCGCCCCGGCGGCCCCGTTGGCCGAGCGCACGCGGTACACGGTCGCGGTGACCGGGACCGGTGGTGCGGCGGCGAGCTGGGAGTTCGAGACGGCCGGGGCCGACGGGTGCCCGTGCACGCTGTTCTCCGGTGTGGTGCCGACGACGGCGTCGACGGCGGACGGCTCGAGGGTGGAGCTCGGTGTGCAGTTCACGCCGTCGGTGCCCGGGGTGGTGACCGGTGTGCGCTTCTACAAGGGGGCGACGAACACCGGGGCTCACACGGGGACGTTGTGGAGCGCGACCGGTGAGCAGCTCGCCACGGTGGCGTTCGTCGACGAGACGGCCACCGGGTGGCAGACCGCGTCCTTCGGGGAGCCGGTGGCGGTGGTGGCGGGGACGTCGTATGTCGTCTCCTACCTCGCACCCTCGGGTGGGTATGCGGTGACGAGCGACTACTTCGGGGTCGGTGGGGTGACGGTGGGTCCGCTCACGGCGGGCACGTCCAACGGGCGTTACACCTACGGCGGCGGGTTCCCGACGTCGTCCTACCGCTCCGGCAACTACTTCGTCGACCTCGTCTTCGAACCACGCGAACCCGCACCGGAGCCGCCGCCGGCGCCGGGCTGCCCGTGCACGCTCTTCGGCAGCCTGGCGCCCGCGGTCGCGTCGGTGCCCGACACGGACCTGCTCGAGCTGGGCACGGCGTTCACGTCTGCCGAGGTCGGGACGGTGACCGGGGTGCGGTTCTACAAGGGGCCGCTCAACACCGGGGTGCACACGGGCTCGTTGTGGACCGCTGACGGCACGCTCCTGGCGACCGTGGAGTTCACGGGTGAGACCGCCACCGGGTGGCAGAGCGCACTGTTCGCCGAGCCCGTGGCGGTCACGGCGGGCACGACCTACGTCGTGTCCTACCTGGCGCCCGGCGGAGGGTTCTCCAGGACCGACTGGTTCTTCGCGGCGGACCACACGGCCGGGCCGCTGACCGCACCGGCGGTCGGCAACGGTCGGTTCAGGTACGGCGGCGGGTTCCCGACCGGCACGTTCCGCGACGCCAACTACTTCGTGGACGTCCTCTTCGCAACTTCGTGACCGAAGTCCGCCGCTCATTCCTCAGACATCTCTCGCCGCCCGGCGGAGAATCGAGCCGCACCCGCCTGGGGCCGCACGCCTATGTCAGGAGACACGTTGACCGAGCACACGCCCCTGCGCGCCGCCGTGATCGGTGCCGGGTACTGGGGGCCGAACCTGGCCCGCAACTTCCGCAACCACCCCGACTGGGACCTCGTCGCCGTCTGCGACCTGGACACCGACCGGGCGCGGCGGGTCGTCGGTGCCCGCAGCACGGTGGAAGTCATGTCCGACACGGCCGAGCTCCTGGCCCGGGACGACATCGACGCGGTCGCCGTCGCGACGCCGGCGCACACCCACGCCCCGATCGCGCTGGCCGCCCTCGAGGCCGGCAAGCACGTCGTCGTGGAGAAGCCGCTCGCCGACCGCAGCGACCTCGCCCGGCAGATGGTGGACCGCGCCCGCACGCTGGACCGCGTCCTCATGGTCGACCACACCTTCTGCTACACGCCCGTCGTGCTCAAGATGCGCGAGCTCATCGCCGACGGCGCCCTGGGCGACATCCACTTCGTCGACTCGGTGCGCATCAACCTCGGGCTCGTCCAGCCCGACGTCGACGTGTTCTGGGACCTGGCCCCGCACGACCTGTCCATCCTCGACTTCATCCTTCCCGGCGGCCTGGCCCCCACCGGCGTGGCCGCGCACGGCGCGGATCCGATCGGTGCCGGGCAGTCCTCCGTCGGCTACCTCACGCTCCCGCTGCCGGGCGGCGCGATCGCCCACGTGCACGTGAACTGGCTCAGCCCCACGAAGATCCGGCAGATGGTCGTCGGCGGCAGCAAGCAGACCCTCGTGTGGGACGACCTCAACCCGAACCAGCGCCTGACGGTCTACGACCGTGGCGTCGACCTCGGCGAGCTCACTCCCGGGGGACGCAAGGCCGCCGCCAACATCTCCTACCGGCTCGGCGACGCCTGGGCGCCCGCGCTGCCCGAGCGCGAGGCGCTGGGCCAGATGGTCGGTGAGCTTGCGAGCGCGATTCGACAGGGCAGATCGCCGCGTACCAGTGGGTACGCCGGCGTGCGGGTGCTCCGCGTCCTTGAGGCGGCCACCATCAGCCTCGCCCAGTCCGGGCGCCTCGTGACACCCGAGACCGGCAACGACACCGGGGCACCCGGGTTCCCTCTCGACGAGCCCATCCCCGCCACGACGACCTCTGGAGTTCTCCGATGACCTCACTCGATGGTGCCCGCATCCTCGTGACAGGCGGTGGTGGCTTCATCGGCAGCCACGTGGTCGAGCACCTCCTCGCCGGCCCGGTGGCCCGGGTGAGGGTGCTGGACAATCTTGTGAACGGGCGCCGGGAGAATCTCCCGGCGCTGGGCGGTGACGCCCGCCTCGATCTTCGCGTGGCTGACCTCCGGGACCAGGAGGCGGTGACCGAGGCCCTCGACGGGATCGACGTCGTCTTCCACCTCGCATGCCTGGGGGTGCGGCACAGCCTCCACGACCCGGTGGAGAACCACGAGGTCAACGCCGGCGCGACCCTGTTCCTCCTCGAGGCGGCGCGCCGGGCCGACGTGCGACGATTCGTCCACGTGAGCTCCTCCGAGGTGTTCGGCACCGCCCAGTACGCGCCCATGGACGAACGGCACCCGACGTGGCCGGAGACTGTGTACGGGGCGAGCAAGCTTGCGGGCGAGGCGTATGCGAGAGCCGCTTGCCGCACCCACGGGTTCCCGGTGGTCGTCGTGCGACCGTTCAACACGTACGGTCCTCGGAGCCACTTCGAGGGGGACTCAGGCGAGGTCCTTCCGCGCAGCATCATCAGAGCCTTGTGCGGGCTGCCCCCGCTGATCTTCGGCGACGGGCAGCAGACGAGGGACTTCCTCCACGTCAGCGACACCGCGACGGGGCTCCTCGCGCTCGCGGCCTGTGACGAGGCCGTGGGTCGCACGGTGAACATCGGATCCGGCAGCGAGGTCACCATCAACGACCTCATGGCGCAGGTGGTTCGTGCCGCAGG
This sequence comes from Georgenia sp., assembly GCF_054605595.1. Taxonomy (NCBI): domain Bacteria; kingdom Bacillati; phylum Actinomycetota; class Actinomycetes; order Allobogoriellales; family Allobogoriellaceae; genus Georgenia; species Georgenia sp. Next base: position 8,993 of record NZ_JBTSDU010000028.1, read on the forward strand.
TCTCCCCGAGCTCGAAGCTGTGCACATGCCTGACAGGCCGGGGGACGTTCGACGCCTCCTCGTCGATGCGAGCTACATGGCCGAGCTGACGGGGTTCCGCCCTGCTGTCGCACTCGAGGACGGCGTCGACGAGCTGGTCAGGTGGTTCGCAACACGACCACAGAGCCCGCGTGAGATGCTCGCACGGATCGAGGACCGCAACTGGACGGCGCCCCGACCTGAAGGTGTGCCCACGCGATGAGCGGCCGCGTCAACGTCATGCAGCCCTGGCTCGGTCAGGAGGAGATCGACGCGGTGGCCGCGGTCATCGCCTCCGGCTGGGTGGCCCAGGGCCCGCGCGTCGCCGCGTTCGAGGAGGCGTTCGCCGCCCACCAGCAGGCGAGCCACGCCGTGGCGGTGTCCTCCTGCACGGCGGCGCTGCACCTCGCGCTCGTCGTCGCGGGCGTCCAGCCCGGTGACGACGTCGTCGTCCCGTCCTTCTCCTTCGTCGCCACCGCCAACGTGGCCGTCCACGCCGGTGCCCGGCCGGTGTTCGTCGACGTCGACCCGTTCACCGGCAACGTCACCGCCGAGACCGTGGCAGCCGCACTGACGGACCGGACCACGGCTGTGATCGCCGTCGACCAGGGCGGCGTGCCCGTGGACCTCGACCCGATCCGGGAGCTGTGCGACCCGCGCGGGATCGTCGTGGTCGAGGACGCCGCCTGCGGCGCCGGCTCCACCTACCGTGGCCGGCCGGTGGGCGCCGGTGCCGACATCGCGGCCTGGTCCTTCCACCCCCGCAAGCTCCTCACCACCGGCGAGGGCGGCATGCTCACCACCTCGCACCCGGAGTGGGCCGAGCGGGCCCGCCGCCTGCGCGAGCACGCCATGAGCGTCTCCGCCGCCGCCCGCCACGCCAGCGTCCTGGCTCCCGCCGAGGAGTACGGCGAGATCGGTTACAACTACCGGATGACGGACCTGCAGGCAGCCGTCGGCATCGTCCAGCTGGGCCGGCTCGAGGAGATGGTCGCCCGGCGCCGCACGCTCGCGCGCCGCTACGCCGAGGCGATCACGGACATCCCCGGGCTGCGGGCCGTCACCGACCCGGCGTGGGGCGAGGCGAACTTCCAGTCCTACTGGGCCGAGGTGGGGTCGGAGTACCCGCTCGACCGTGACGGTCTGCTCGGCCACCTCGCGGCCGCGGACATCTCGGCGCGCCGCGGCATCATGGCCGCCCACCGGCAGCCCGCCTACCGCGACCGTGACACCGGCGGGCAGTCGCTGCCCGTCACGGAACACCTCACCGACAACACGCTCATCCTGCCGCTGTTCCACCAGATGACCGAGGACGAGCAGGGCCGCGTCGTCGAGGCGCTGTCCGCCGTCCCGGCGCGGGTCTGACCCATGACCCCTGCGCCGCCGCTGCTCCTCGTCGCCGCCGGTGGGCTGGCGCGCGAGGCGCTGGCCGTGGTCCGGGCGACGGGCACGCACGACGTCGTCGGGATCCTCGACGACGACCCCGCCCGACACGGCGGGGAGGTGGACGGCGCGAGCGTGCTCGGCGGGCTCGACGCCGTCGGGGACCACCCGGAGGCGGACGTGCTCGTGTGCGCGGGCAAGGGCCGGGTGCGTGAGCTGCTGGTCGCCCGGCTCACCCGGGCGGGGGTGTCCCCGTCCCGCTACGCCCGGGTGCGGCATCCCTCCGTCGACGTCCCCGCGGGGTGCGCCGTGGGTGCGGGGAGCATCTTGCTCGCGCACGTGGCGGTGACCGCCGACGTCACCATCGGCGACCACGTCGTCGTCATGCCGAACGCCACCCTCACCCACGACGACGTCCTTCGCGACTACGCCACCATCTGCGCCGGGGTCAGCCTCGGCGGGGCGGTCGTCGTGGGGGAACGGTCCTACGTCGGGATGAACGCGAGCGTCCGCGAGGGCACGTCCCTCGGGGCGGACACCACCATCGGGATGGGGGCCGCCGTCCTCGCGGACGTCCCACCCGAGCAGACGTGGGTGGGCGTGCCCGCCCGCCGGCTCCGGTTCGGCCGGGCCGCCGGCGCGCCGGCCATCCGCTCGCCCGCGGGGAGCGAGGTGTCGCGGTGAGGATCCTCGTCTTTCCGCACTCGATGGAGGTCGGTGGGAGCCAGAAGAACGCGATCGACCTCGCCACCGCGCTCGTCGGACGTGGCCACGACGTGGTGGTGTTCGGCCCCGACGGCGAGCTGGTCGACGTGCTCCGTGAGCGGGGGCTGACCTACCGGCCCGCGCCGACGCCGCGGTTGCGACCCTCGCCGGCGGTCATGCGGCGCCTGAGCGAGGTGGTCCGGGCCGAGCACATCGACATCGTCCACGCGTTCGAGTGGCCGCCGACGATCGACGCCGTGTACGGGCCCCTGGTCCGGCTGGGCACGCCCGTCGTGTGCACGATCATGTCCATGGCGGTGGCGCCGTTCATCCCCGCACGGCTGCCCATGACGGTGGGGACCGAGGCGATCGCCGCGGTCGAGCGCCGCCGGCGCCCACGAGTCACCGTGCTCGAGCCCCCGGTCGACACCCTGGCGGACCGGCCGATCGACCCGGCGGCGTCGCGGCTCGCCCACGGGATCGAGGCGTCCGAGCTCCTTGTCGTCGTCGTATCCCGGCTCGTCGAGCAGCTCAAGCTCGAGGGCATCCTGGCCGCGACCCGCGCAGCGGCGACGCTCGCCACCCACCTGCCGGTCCGGCTCCTGGTCGCCGGTGACGGGCCCGCGCGGCCCGAGGTCGAGTCCGCCGCGGTTCGGGTGAACGCGGCGGCGGGCCGCGAGGTCGTCACCCTCACCGGCAACCTCGCCGACCCCCGCAGCCTCTACGACGCCGCGGACATCGTCCTGGGCATGGGCGGCTCCGCGCTGCGCGCCATGGCGTTCGGCAAGCCGCTCGTGGTGCAGGGGGAGCGGGGGTTCTGGAGGCTCCTCGAACCGGCGTCGCTACCCGCCTTCCTCGAGCGCGGGTGGTACGGCATCGGAGACGGCCAGGACGGGGCACCGGCACTCGGCCGCATTCTCGCCGGGCTGGCCGACGCCCCGCGCGAGCGGGCCCGGCTCGGTGAGTTCGGCCGGCAGACCGTCCACGCCCGGTACAGCCTGACGGCCGCCGCCGCGTCGATGGAGGCGCTGTACGAGGAGGTCCGCGCCGCGCCCGTCCCACCGGGACGGACGCTGCCCGGGCTCGCCTCCTCGTTCGCCGCGGTGACCCGCCACGACCTCCGCCACAAGATCGCGCGGCGGCTGGGGCGGGCGGCGGCGGAGGACTTCAACACGCTCAACGCGATGACACGCACGTCGAGAGGCACGACATGACCACCACCGCCACCAGCAGCGTCCCCTTCGTCGATCTCGCGGCCCAGCAGGCGGAGATCCTCGCGGAGATCCGCCCCGAGATCGATCGCATCCTGACGACGGCGGCGTTCGTCGGCGGGCCGGGGGTAGCCGCCTTCGAGGCGGAGTTCGCCGAGTTCAGCCAGGTCCGCCACTGCGTGGGCGTCGCGAACGGGACCGACGCCCTCGAGCTCGCCTACCGTGCGGTGGGTATCGAACCCGGCCAGGAGATCCTCATGCCGGCCAACACCTTCGTCGCGACGGCCGGTGCGGCCGCCCGGATGGGTGCTCGGCCGACGTTCAGCGACGTCGACGAGGCGACGCTCCTCATGGACCCGGCATCGGTCGCGGACGTGATCACCCAGGGCACGGCCGCCGTGGTCCCGGTGCACCTGTACGGGCAGGCAGCTCCCGTCGAGCAGATCGAGCCGGTGGCGACCGCGCGGGGGGCGGTCCTCGTGGAGGACGGTGCCCAGAGCCAGGGGGCGACGCGCCACGGACGGGCGGCGGGTTCGCTCGGCGCGATCGCCGCCACGAGCTTCTACCCCGGCAAGAACCTCGGCGCCGCGGGCGACGCGGGTGCGGTCACGACGGACGACGAGGACCTCGCGAGGCAGGTGCGCCTCCTCGCGAACCATGGCAGCGAGGAGAAGTACGTCCACCGCGTCGCGGGCTTCAACTCACGCATGGACGCGATCCAGGCTGTCGTCCTGCGTGCCAAGCTCGCGCGGCTGGGCCGGTGGAACGAGTTGCGCCGGCGGGCGGCGGAGCGTTATGCGGAGCTGTTGTCCGACATCGACGAGGTGACGCTGCCGGGGAGCCTGCCGGGCAGCACCCACGTGTGGCACCTGTACGTCGTCCGGCTCCCGGACAGGGACCGCGTCCTGCGGTCGCTGCACGAGGCGGGCATCGGTGCCGCGCTGCACTACCCCGAGCCCGTCCACCTCACCGAGGCGTTCCGGCACCTCGGGTACGCCCGGGGCGACTTCCCGGTGGCCGAACGGGCTGCCGCGGAGCTCCTCTCGCTCCCGATGTACCCGCACATCGCGCCGGAGCACCAGGTGCGGGTTGCGGATGCGCTGCGCGAAGCCTGCGGGTCGCGTTGACCTCTGTGGGCGGGAGGACACCCCGGGCGGGCGACGCGGCGGTGCCACCCCCGGCAGGCGACGCGGGAGCAGCCCTCGAGGGGCAGATCGGTCGCAGTCTCGGCTGGAGCTTCCTCAACAACGCCGTGGGCCGGATCGGTTCGTTCCTCGCCAACGTCGTCGTCGCGCGCATCATCCTGCCCGAGGACTTCGGCGTGTTCGCCGTGGCGCTCGTGGCGCTCAACGTCATGCTCAGCATGAACGAGCTGGGCGTGAGCCTCGCGATCGTCCGGACCCCGGGCCCGGTCGCGCGGATCGCCCCCACGGTGAACACCGTGGCCCTGGCGTCGTCGGGCGTCATCTTCGGGCTCGCACTTCTCCTCGCGCCGGCGTTCACCACGGCGCTGGGGGCACCCGAGGCGACCGGCGTCGTCCGGCTCATGGCGGTCGGCGTGCTCGTCGACGCGGCGACGGCCGTGCCGGTGGCGCTCATGACCCGGGCGTTCATGCAGCGGCGCCGCCTGCAGATCGATCTCGTCGCATTCCTGGTGAGCACCCCCGTGACGATTCTCCTCGCCCTCGACGGGCTGGGGGCGTGGGGGCTCGCCTGGGGCGCGGTGGTGGGCACGCTGACGAGCGGTCTGCTCTCGGTGCTCTGGGCACCGGAGACGTACCGCCCCGGCTTCGACCCCGCAGTGGCCCGCGAGCTCCTGCGTTTCGGCCTCCCGCTCGCCGGTGCGAGCCTGCTCCTGCTCGTCCTCGTCAACGTCGACTACGTCGTCGTCGGGCGGATGCTCGGGACCACCGAGCTCGGTCTCTACATGCTGGCGTTCAACCTGTGCTCATGGCCCATCACGCTGGTCTCCACCGCGGTCAGGCGAGTGTCGATGGCCGCGTTCGCGCGGTTCAACGAACGAGGGGACGGCCCCGAAGGCTTCCGGCAGGCCACTGCTCTCCTCGTCGCCGTCGCGGTGCCGCTCTGCGCCCTGCTGGCGGTGTACGCGGAGCCGCTGGTGGTCTTCGTCTACGGGGAGAAGTGGCGCGCTGCCGCCGCCGTGATCCCGGCGCTCGTGGTCCTGAGCCTGGGCCGGATGGTCGTCGAGCTCACCTATGACTACCTGGTCGCCATCGGGCGCACCCGGGCGAACATGTGGCTGCACGCGGTGTGGCTCGTCGCCCTCGTCCCCGCCCTGGTCGTCGGGACGGGCGCGTGGGGCATCGTCGGTACTGCCGCGGGGCACGCGGTCGTGGTCGTCGTGGTGGTGGTCCCGCTGCTGGGCATCGTGCTGCACCGCGCCGGAGTGTCCGTGCTCGGGATGGTGAAGGACTGGCTGGCGCCGCTCGCGGGGGCGGCTCTCGTCTGGGGTTCGTCCGTGCTGCTCCTGCGTGCCCTCCCGGAGGGCTTCTGGCTGCTCGCGGCCGGCGGGGTGGCCGGGGCTCTGCTCTATGTCGCGATCGCCGGCCGGCCGGCGTGGCGGACGGCCAGGAGCCTGTTCGCGGACGGCGCCACGCGGTGACGTCGTCGCCGTGCGGCGCCCGCGGCGGACCTGCTCATGGCGTGCCCGCATGCGGCGGACCCGCGCGCGAGTGGGCTCAGGGCCCCGTGGCGCGGAGCGTCATCCGGAGACCGGCGATCAGCCCGATCCCGAGGAACAACAGGCTCACGACCTGCGGGAAGCCGAAGGCATCGAAGGTGGCGAAGCTGAAGGTGCCGACCGCCACCATGGCACCCAGCGCGAGTGACATGCTGCGGACGGTGGCATCGGTGGTCTGCTTCCGCAGCCGCAGCGCCGTGACGAAGGCGGCCCCGAAGAGCAGCAGAGTCGCGCACACGCCGATGATCCCGGTCTCGATGAGGAGCCCGAGGAACTGGTTGTCGAGGATCCGGTACCGGGGCAGGAACGTCGAGAACCCCCGCCCGACGATGGGGCTGCGTTCGATGAAGTCGAACGCGATGCCGTAGCTGTCCGTGCGTGACCGGGCGCTGCCGTCGGTCGATATGCCGGTGAACAGCCTGGTCAGGGTCCCGAGCATCCCCGGAACCGTGACGAACACGACCATGAGCACCGTGGTGATGGCCCCGAGCGCGACGAGGCGCGCGTGCCGGGTCCACGCCGACATGACGATGACGAGAGCGACGACCACGCCGACGATGGCGGAGCGCGAGACGGACACCGGGATGGCCAGCGCGATCGCGGCGACGGGGAGCCAACGCACGAGGCGACCTCGATGGGTGTCCGTCATCGCGACGTGCAGCGTGAGCGGGAGCAGCATGGCCAGCACCACGCCGAACTCGATCGGGTGCGTGGCGGTGCCGGCCGCGCGGACGATCCCGTTCCGGTCGTAGATGCTCGTGAGCGTGTTGTTCTCGCTGAGCCCCGGGATCTGGATGACGTCGATGACGGCATCGCCGGTGACGAACTGGACCAGCCCCAGCGCCGCCACGACGCCGCCGGCGATCGACAGCCGCCGGACGAGGGTGGTGACGTGCTCGAGGGGCGGGCTCTCGCTCGCAACCAGCACCACACCGGTCAGGGACAGGACGAGGAGGAGCCCACGGTCGGCTCCGGAGATCTCCTCGCCGGCGATCGGCCTGATCATCGCGGCCACGTAGCTCACAAGCACCGCGAGGACGAACAGCAGCATCGCGATGCGGATCGGCTGTGCCCTGCCGCCGACCCCCGTCGTCCGCTCGAGCCTGGTCAGGAGCCACAGCACGCCCGCCAGCAGGCCGACGATCTGCGACGGCGTCCCGGCCGCACCGAGCGGGGCGAACGTGAGGTTGGCGGGGACGTACATCAGGGCGGCGAGGTACAGGGTGAGGACCCCGGTCCCGGCGTCAGGAGGTGCGACCTTGCGCAGGTTACGTGCCGTACGCCCTTCGGGCCGAAGGGTGAACCCCGACACCGGCTGCGCCTCAGGCCTGTCGGGCGGGCGTGCGACGCCCCCGGAACTGCTCGGCCGGTACCGCCCCGGCACTCACGTCGGGGGAGGAGAACACACGCTCTTCGGGGGCGCCGGCGTCCGCGTGGTCGCCGACCTCCTCGCGAGGCGGAGTCGCCTCGGCCCGACGACGGCGCAGGCTGTCGATCGCCACGGTGAGCGCGGCGGTCAGGCCGAGGCCGGCGGCGACGACGACCAGGAGTGCCCTGATCAGGCCCTTGTACAGCGGGAGCGCCTCGGTGTCCTGCGCGATGACCGCGATCTCGAGCTGGGTCTGCGGGGGCGCGTCCACCGAGCTCTGCAGGACGCTGAGCTTCTCCGGGGCCAGCTCGACCACCCGGGCGAGGAGCTCGACCGCACCTTCGGGGCTGATATCGGTCGTCGTGACGACGAGCATCGGTCCGCTCCTCGACGCGTCCGGCTCGACGACGAACTCCGCCGCGCCACCCGGGGGCGTGACCTCCTCGACCGTCGACGGGTCGGACATGGCCCGCGCGAGCACGTCGGCGACCACCTGGAGACCACCGAGGGCGAGGTAGGGGTTGCCGCCGGTGTTCGGTGTCGATGTCGGAGGGATGACGAGGATGGAGGACTTCGCCTCGAACTCGATCGGGACGAGCCTGGTCGCACCGAAGCCCAGGAGCGCGGTGAGGACGACGCCGAGGACCACGACGAGCCATCGGCGCCTGATGACCGCCAGGAGGTCCGAGAACTGCACGCCATGCGCTCCTGTCGTTCTTGGTCCGGCCGACCGGGCACCGCCGAACCGGTGTCCGACCGCCGCTACACCCACCACGCTAGCGCGGGCGTGAGACGATCGGGGCCATGACGGTGTACGAACTGTTCACCTGCCTGATCCGGCGGTGGTACGTCGTGCTCGTCGGACTGGCCCTCACCGCCGGGGTGGTGCTCGGCATCAGGGTCCTGCCCGGGGTCTGGTTCGGTCAGGTGAACGTCGTCTTCCTCGTCCCGACCGAGGGAAAGTTCAACCCCCTGTCGGTCACCACGCAGTCCCTCGTCAGCACCGCGGGCGCCGTGGCGCGGGCGGTCGCGGGCCCCGACGCGCGCTACCAGGCGACGGCGGAAGGCGTCACGCTCCTCGACGAGGGCGTCGTCCACGGTCACTCGGTCCGCCTGCCGAACGCCGGTGGCCAGTGGGACTACCGGTTCGACGATCCGATCCTGGATGTGCAGGCCGCCGGTGCGACGCGGGTCGAGGCCGAGGCCGAGATGACCAAGGCCCTGGCACAGGTCGAGGCCGCGCTGAGCGGGCTGGAGGACCGGGCCGGCGTGCCTGGGCCCGACCGCATCCTGACGCGGTTGAACCCGGCCGAGCCGACCTACCGCTACGACGACGGCAGCCGGATGAGGGCGGTCGGTGCGGCCGGGCTGATCGGCGTGATACTCACCGGTGCCGCCGCCGTCGTGATCGACTCGCGTGGGCGGGCGCGGCGCGAGGGCGTCCATGTCCGTGCGGACCACCGACAGGACCACCAGGTCGCGGTCTGACGTCGGCGCGGCGCCGGGATCGGGCACCGCGTCCGGTCAGCCCACGCCGATGAGCTCCGCGATCTGGGCCGCCCGGGCGGCCCAGCTGTGCTGCTGGGCATACGCCCGCCGGCGGAGGCCGAGTGCCTCGTCCCCGGGTGCCTCGAGCTGCCGGACGGTCGCCGCGGCGAACGAGCCCGCGTCCGCGCAGATCGTGACGAGATCACGCGGCAGCATGTGCGAGGACGGCAGGTCCGTGACGACGGCCGGACGGCCCGCGGCGAGGTACTCCAACGTCTTCAGCGGGAAGCTGCTGCGGTTGAACGGGGAGTTCGCGTACGGGGTGAGGCCCACCGTGATCAGGCGCATGTAGGACGGCAGCGCCTCGAAGGGACGCGGCCCGAGCCAGCGCACGTTCTCGCGCGCGAACAGTCGCTCGGTCCGTTCGATCGCGAACGTCGACTGGCGGGGCCCCACGAGGAGGAGGGAGTGCCCGGTCTCGGCGACCCGCTCGAGCATCTCCAGATCGATCCGGTCCGAGAGGTGGCCGATGAAGCCGGCGATCGGCCCCGGGAGGTCGACATCGGTGGCCGGTGGCGTGATGTCGCTGCGCTCGAAGAGCTCGGCGTCGCAACCGTTGGGGATGACGCTCACCGCGCGGGCTCGCGGCTCCCACTTGCGCGCGAGCGTCTCCGAGACGGCGATGACGTGGTCGGCCTTCTCGAGCTGGTCCCGTTCACGCCGCACGAGCCAGCGGTCGGAGAGCGCCATGAGCTCACCGCCGGCCGCCCAGTCGTCCGTCCCGTACAGGACCCGCAGATCGGCGTCGCAGGCGTGGAGGACGTCGTCGAGCGAACCGACGACGAGGGCGCGGACCCGGGCACCGAGGGCGTGGGCCGTCCTCCTGATGGCGCGCCGCGTCGCCCATGCCGCGACGTCGCGCAGCACCGGTCGGCTCACTCCCGGGACCGTCCGCGGTGTCAGGCGGGCGATGTTCGGCGCGACCAGGCGCAGCGGCGGCTCGCCGCTCGCGGCGGCGGCCGCGGGGTTGCGCAGGCGCGAGAGCGGCGAGACCGGGGGGTCGACGAACAGGACGGGGACCCGCTCCGCGAGGTGGCGCGCGAGGTGCTTCTCCGACAGCGGCACCCCGTCCCATGACGTGCCGGAGGCGATGATCACGACCTCGTCCCAACCGGGCCGGAACGCGGCTTCATCGCTCATCTCATACTCCGATACGACGTGGTCGGCCCGTGCTCGGTCCCAGGTGAGGGGCGAGCCGGAGAGTACGTGCACCGGGTCCCGCCCAGGCACGGGGCGGGGTTCCGGGACTGGCGACACCATAGCGAGGGTGATGGCGGGCCGGGGCACGAACCGGCGCCGGCGGCGCGCCCGGACCCGCCCGAAGTCGGCGCCCAAACCGGTCTCGCGCGTCCTGCGCCGTGGGTACCCTCGCCGTAGCCGTGCACCTTCTACAACGTCCGGTTCGGCCGGCGCGGGAGCTGCAACATGAGTGGCACCACCGAGCCCGTGCTGAACGTCCTTGTCGTCACGTACCGGTCGCGCGACGTCATCGAGGACTGCCTGAGCGCACTCCCCGCGGCACTGGACGGGTGCGGACCGGTCCGCGTCATCGTGGTGGACAACCACTCGGCGGACGAGACGCCCGCGGTGGCTCGGCAGGCCATGCCCGGGGTCGAGGTGGTCGAGACGGGGAGCAACCTGGGCTACGCGGCCGCGATCAACCACGGGATCCGCGCCCTGGTGCGGCCGGACGAGCCGGTGCTCGTCCTGAACCCGGACATCAGGCTCGAGCCGGGCGCGGTGCAGCCGCTCCTGCGTGCCCTCGACGACGCCGCAGTGGGCATCGCGGTACCGCGGCTCGTGTCCGCCGCCGGAGAGACCGCCCCGTCGCTCCGGCGGGAGCCCTCCCTCAGGGGTGCGCTCTGCGAGTCCCTGCTCGGCGGTCGCCGTGCGGGCCGGGCCGGTCATGGGGAGCTCGTCGTGGGCGAGCGCGCCTACGCCCGTGCGCACGACGTCGACTGGGCGACGGGCGCGGCCTGGCTGATCTCGCCGCGGTGCCGCCGCGACGTGGGTGCGTGGGACGAGTCGTTCTTCCTCTACTCGGAGGAGACCGACTACGCCCTGCGAGCGCACGATGCCGGCTACCGCGTGCGTTACTGCCCGGACGCGGTGGCGACCCACCTCGGCGGTGAGGGGATGACGTCGCCGTCGCTCTACGCCCTCATGGCGCGCAACCGCGTGCGGCTGTTCCGCAAGCGCAACGGGCGGGTGGCCGCCCTCGCGTTCCGGGGGGCGCTCGCCGCGGGGGAGCTGCTGCGCTCGGTCCGCCCGAGCCGCACCCACCGCGCGGCACTGCGCGCGCTGACGCGCGGCGCCGTCGACGATCCCCGGCCGGCGCGCGGCTGGGTGTGCTTCGCCGCGGTCGACTGGTGGTACCACAACACCGCCCACTCCGAGCTCCAGCTCATGCGCTCGATGGCGCTACGTGAGCCGGTGCTCGTCGTGAACTCCATCGGGGTGCGCGCCCCTGTCCCCGGCCGGACGGGGCAGTTCAGCAGGCGGGTCATCCGCAAGGCCCGCTCCATGCTGCGGCGCACGAAGCACCCCGTCGCCGACCGGCCGAACTTTGCCGTGATGACCCCGTTCTTCCTGCCGGTCTACGGCTCCGGCCTCCTCGCCACCGCCAACGCGGCCCTCGTCCGCCGGCAGGTCCGTCGAGAGGCGCGGCGCCTGGGCATGGTCCGGCCCGCCTGCCTCGTGACCGTGCCGACGGCGGCGCCGATCGTCGAGGGGCTCGGGTTCCGGCACGTGATCTACAACCGGTCGGACAAGCACTCCGAGATGCCCGGCGTGAACCGCCCGCTGGTCGAGAGAATGGAGAGCACTCTGCTCCGGGACGCCGACCACGTGGTGTACGTGAGCCAGGAGCTCATGGACGAGGACCGGCAGCTCTCCGGTGACCGCGCCGTCTTCCTCGACCACGGGGTCGACCTCGAGCACTTCCGCCGGGTGGGGCGCGCACCCGCGCTCGCGGACGTCGACGGGCCGGTGGTGGGGTTCTTCGGCGGCATCAACGAGTACACCGTGGACGTCGCGCTGCTCAAGCGTGTGGCGCTGGAGGTCGACGCGACCCTCGTCCTGGCGGGGGACATCACCGCCGACGTCGACGGCCTGGTCGAGCTGCCGAACGTCCGGTGGCTGGGACACCGGCCCTACGCCGAGATCCCGGCCATCGGGTCCGCGTTCGACGTCGCCCTCATGCCCTGGCAGGACAACGAGTGGATCCGCCGCTGCAACCCGATCAAGCTCAAGGAGTACCTCGCCCTCGGGCTCCCGGTCGTCTCGACGTTCTACCCGGAGGTGGAGAAGTACGCCGGACTCGTCGGCGTCGCCCGGAGCCACGACGAGTTCATCTCCCTCGTGCGGACGGCGCTGGACGCCGCGCGCGGCGATGTGGACGGTCCACGGAGTCGGCGTGAGGCCGTCCTGACGGCGAGCTGGGACTCCAAGGCCGACGTCATCTCAGAACTGGCGCACACGTGACCGGGCCGGGTGCGACGTGCGGGGAGCAGGCATGACGGCGGGCCAGGACGGTGGTGCCACGCTGGGCGGTGCTGACCCCCGCTCGGCGGGGGCGGGCGCGGTGGATGAGATCGTCGCCGTCGCGACGCGCGACCCCCTGCACCCGGACACGTTCAGCGGCTACAGCCGCCGCCTGTTCACCGGAGTGACGGAGCAGGGTGTGCGGGTGGTGCCGATCCGGACCCGCGACCTGCGGTGGCACGACCTGGTCACGGGGGCGGTCTCGCCCGGTGCGGTCCTCCCCGGTCGACGGCGCAGTCGGAGCCACCCCACGATCCGTCCCGACTGGTACTGGTCCCGGCGTGGGTTCGACCGGATGTCGGACCGCTTCGCCGAGCGCCTCCTGGAGCTACCCGCGGGCCAGGTCGTCGTCCAGGTCGGCACGCACGTCACCGCCCGGACGCCGGGCACGAGGGTGATCCGCACCGAGAGCCCGTACGTGCTGTTCGTCGGCGCCGACTGGGAGCAGAAGGGCGGACCGCTCCTCCTCGAGGCGTTCCGCCTGGCGCGGGCGCGGGTGCCCGCACTGCGACTCGTCGTCGGGTGCCGGCCGGCCGCCGCCGAGCACATCGGCTCCCACTTCACGTGGCCACAGGTGTCCCGCGATCTACTCCAGGAGATCTCCCGATGACGACGCAGAGCCGGACCCGTAGCCTCGTGTGGCGACTTCGTGACAAGCTTTCGCCGACAGCGCGGGGCCGGGTGCGTCGCTGGGCGGACGTCGTGCTCGCGCCCGTCGGTTCCCTGGCCGGGGCGAGGACGGGCTCTCGGGCGGTCGGGCTCACCTTCGACGACGGGCCGGATCCGGTGGTGACGCCGGCGCTCCTCGATCTGCTCGCCGAACGGGACGTGCGGGCCACCTTCTTCCTGTTGACGAGCCGCGCCATCGCCCATCCTCGGCTCGTCACGCGGATGGTCGAGGCCGGGCACGAGGTCGCGCTCCACAGCGACACCCATGACCGGCTCACCCTGGTGGCGACCGGTGAGCTGCGCCGTCGTCTCGGCTCCGCACGCACGATGCTCGAGGATCTCGCGGGCAGGCGGGTGAGGTACTTCCGGCCGCCGTTCGGGGCTCAGTCGGTGCGGACCTACCTCGCCGCCCGCGCGTGCGGCCTGGACGTCGTCGTCTGGGGACCGTACGCGCAGGACTGGGTGGACGATGCGCCCGACGTGGTTGCCGCCAGAGGACTGGTGGGCCTCGAACCGGGTTCCATCCTGTTGCTGCACGACGGGCTCGTGGTGCCGCCCGGGAGCGTCCCCCCGACCTTCGACCGGATCGCGATGTTCCGGCTGCTGCTCGACGGTGCGGCGGAGCGGCGGCTCCGCGGAGGCACCGTGTCGGCGCTGGTGTCCGAGGGCTCACCCCGCCGGACGGCGTGGTTCAGGCCCTGATGAGCGGCCACGGTCCAGGCCCCCGTCGGAGGCACGGGGAAGGCGGACTCGTCTCGATCGACGGGCGACGCCCCCGCCGTCCCGGTCGTACCCGTGCCTGGATGACCCTCGCCGTGCTCGGCATCGCCGTCGCCCTGGGCGCCGCGTGGCTCCTGGGGCGGCAGGTGGGTGTGCCGGATCCCCCTGTCCACCCGGCGTATGCGGGAACGGCGGCATGGGCGGGCAGCGTGCCTGCGGTCGGAGTCCCGGCGGGGACCACCCTCACGCCGGTCGACGGGCCTGTCCGCCTCGACGCTGCGGGTGCGGTGCTGGAGGCCGCATCGGTCAGCGGCACCGTGATCGTCGCGGCACCGGGCGTCGTCATTCGCAACTCCGAGATCCGGGCGCAGGGCGCGGAGGACTACGGCGTCGTCGTCGAGTCAGGTGACGTCGAGATCCTCGACACCGAGATCATCGGGTTCGGGGCGGCCGTCGCGGGTGACGACTGGGCCGCGCAGCGCCTGAACATCCACGGTGCCACCTCCGACGGCGTCAAGGTGGGGAGCAACGTGGTGCTCACCGACAGCTGGATCCACGACCTCGCGCCGTCGGCGGACTCCCATGCCGACGGCGTACAGATCCAGAGCGGGGTCGAGGACGTCCTGATCCGCGGCAACATCATCGACGTCAGCACGGGCGGCACCAGTACGTCCGGCAACGCCGCGATCTTCATCGCACCGGACCTGGGGCCCGACAGCCCCGGTCCGGTCGTCGTCGCCGAGAACCTCCTCGACGGTGGCAACTACATCGTCTACTGCCTCGACGGCAGCAACGGACGATTCCGCATCGACGACATCCGGTTCATCGACAACAGGTTCGGCCGCAACTACCGGTACGGTCCGGCCGCGATCAACGTGGAGATCACGGACTCCGGGAATGTCTGGCACGACACCGGAGCCGCACTGGACCTCTGAAGGCGCGCAGACCGGCGAGCAGACCGCCTCAGGGGAGCTTGCCGACGCTCCTCGGGGGCATTCTTCGAGCCCTCGGAATGAACACGCAGGTCAGCGTGGTGGCGAGATCGTGCGGATGGGGAGAAGTGCCCATCTCTGCGCATGGGCGCTGCGCGCCCGGTCCCGCGCCGTCACGACGAACGCCCAGTTCAGCGGGCTGACGCCATGTCGTGCCCGGGAGAACAACCCGTCCCCTGTGGGGCATTTCACAGGGCGTCATGACGACCTGCGGTTATACCACATCGCCGCAGGTCGGGAACGCCACCGTGTTGCCCCGGCGGGTTCGGCACGCCTCCGCGTCACTTGATTGGGACAGGGATTTCCCGCAAACTCGACGTACAGATTGTTATGAAGTCGTTACCCGGCGGTCCTCGAGCACGGCAGTCAGTGTGCAGTCCCGCCGCTGTGACGCAACCAGATCTCCGACTCCAGGGAGTACCTATGCAGTTGACGACCAATACGCGTGCCCTCAGATCAGGAGCACTCAGCCGAACGGCCCTGCTGTTCCTGACCACACTCGTCGCAGTCGTCGCACTCTTCGCGGCCTCCGCCCAGCCCGCCCTCTCGTACCCGGAATCGTCGCAACCCGTCGGTCTGCTCACCAGCGATGAGCCCGGCCGGGTCAAGGCGTTCAACGACCGAAAGGGCGTCGAGGTCGGAATGCGGTTCACTGCGAAGGTTGACGGGGAGGCGACCGGCGCGCGGGCGTACCAGGCCGGCGAGGCCTCATCCAGCACACCGAGCACGGGGACTCTCTGGAATCGTTCGGGCGAGGCGGTCACCACCGCGAAGTTCACCCCGACGGACGGCAAGGGCTGGGTCTCCGTGACGTTCCCCAAGCCCGTCGAGCTGAAGGAGGGTCAGACCTACACCGTGTCGGTGTTCGCCCCCCGCGGCCGGTATGCCGCCACCAACGCCGACTTCTCCTCGTCCAAGTCCTCGGAGTTCCTCCGTGCCTCCGCGGACAGCGGCGTCTACAAGTACGACAGCCGCTCGGCCTTCCCGACCACGAGCTACAACTCCACGAACTACTGGGTGGACATCCAGTTCGTGCCGACCGCCCGGACCGAGACTGCCGAGCCGGCACCGACCGAGCCGACGACCGAGCCGACGACCGAGCCGACGACCGAGCCGACGACCGAGCCGACGACCGAGCCGACGACCGAGCCGACGACCGAGCCGACGACCGAGCCGACGACCGAGCCGACGACCGAGCCGGTATCGCCGACCAGCAGCGGTGAGCCTGGTGTGTCCAACACGGGTGTGCCGTCGGGTGTGTCGTTGTCTTCGTCGTCGGGTATGACGATCACGAGGGCGAACACGGTTGTCGACGGTCGTGACATCCGGGGCGGCATCACGGTCGAGGCTGACGGTGTGGTGATCAAGAACTCGAAGATCTCCGGCAGCGGGACCTATGGCGTCTACGTCCGCTCGGGCAGTGCGACGATCGTGAACTCGGAGGTCTCCGGGTTCGAGAACGCCATCGCCGGGGACAACTGGACGGCGCAGCGGGTGGACATCCACTCCGTGACGGGCGACGGTGTGAAGCTGGGCAGCAACGTCAAGCTGGTCGACAGCTGGATCCACGACCTGACCCCCGGTCCGGGTGCCCACGCCGACGGAGGCCAGATCCAGAGCGGTGTCCGTAACGTCGAGGTGCGCAACAACGTCATCGACGTCAGCGGTCCGGGTGGCAACGCCGCACTGTTCATCGCCCCGGACCTCGGTCCGTCCGCGCCCGGTCCCGTGGTCGTCGCCGACAACTGGTTGGACGGTGGCAACTACACCGTGTACATCCTTGACGGTGACTACGGCAAGTACTACATCGACGACATCCGCCTGACCGGCAACACGTTCGGGTCCAACGCCCGGTACGGGCCGCTGAACCGCAACGTCCCGGTCACCATGTCCGGGAACGTCTCGGCCGACACCGGCGCGCCGATCAACTAGCAGGACCCACCCAGGGGGCTGCGCACCGCAGCGCGCAGCCCCCTGGCTCGTGAGGTGTCCGGTGGGGGCACGTGCAGGCAGGGCCGCCCCACCGATGTTCCACGGCCGCACTCGCGGCCGTCTGCGGGGATGCCGCCCGACCGATGCGCAACAGCGGCTCCGCTCTCCGTGCCGACCTCATCGCCGAACGGGTCAACTTCGGCCGCCGGCGATCGAAGGTAACAAGCGAGTTGCGCACACCAATACGCCTGACTGGCGAGAGGGAGCACTGCACGACCATGACGACAACACAGGGAACCAGCAGGACCAAGAAGCACGGAATCATCACGGCGGGGGCAGCTCTGCTGCTCACCATCGGGGTGGTGAGTATCGGATCGTCCGAGCCGGCCGCCGCCAAGGGAGGCGTCATCGAAGGTGCCGGGAACGTGTTCCACGTGAAGAACTCCGTGAGCTCGGGTGTCGCGGACAAGGTGGTTGTCTACGGGAACTCGGGCGACACGGTGCTGGTGGGCGACTGGGACGGGGACGGGGTGGTCACGGTGGCCGTGCGCCGCGGGAACGTGTTCCACGTGAAGAACTCCGTGAGCTCGGGTGTCGCGGACAAGGTGGTTGTCTACGGGAACTCGGGCGACACGGTGCTGGTGGGCGACTGGGACGGGG
>NZ_JBTSDU010000029.1:0-14515 GCF_054605595.1 Georgenia sp.
TCTGGGTCTCGACGGACCTGCCGATCTCTGCGGACCGGGCGATCTCTGCAGACCGGTCCGACCCCGGTGACCGGGTCGGGCCGCTGCAGACCGGGCGGACCCCGGTGACCGGGTCGGGCCGCGTGGCCCAGGCGGTCTAGCCGCGCCAGTAGTTGTTGGCGGCGGCAACCGTCGCGAACTCGATCGCCACCACGTGGGCGGCGGCAGTCAGCGAGTCGGCGGCGGTGGCGTAGCCCGGTCGGAGCAGCTTGCGGGTCTCGGCGTCCGGTTGGATCGCACCGATCGACTTGCGGGCCATGGCGATCGCGAGCTCACGTCCCTCCTGGGGTGTCGCCGTGATCAGGGTGTTGCCGGGGACGAGTTCCATCGGTGGGTCCTCCTCGTGTGTTCCGCCTCGAGCGAGGCGTTGCGGCTCTTTCTCGCATGCTGCCACCTGTCGCCCGACCGGTCCATAGCCGGTGAAGAACCCGCGGCCTGCACCGATCAGCCTGACCCTTCCGCGGCTCGAGCGGGTCGCCGCTCCGCCTCACCAGCGCCCGCGACGACTGCCTGCTCAAGCGCATCACGTCGTCGCCAGCTGCATCCTCGATACCACCTCGTCCACAGATTTGGCGTGGTTTCGCCATTCCTCTTCCGCTCGAACACCCGTTCGGATACGGTGAGGGCAGGTGTCGACGACGAGGTCGAACCGTGAGGTGAAGGGGTGAGGACATGTTTGCCGAGCCGCCCGGTCCCCCCGATGAGAGCCAGGTCGGCGGGCTATCGATCCTGAACGTCCACCTCGACCAGGTGAGCACGCAGCTTGCCGAGGTGAACGGGATGGACCTGCTGGCGCTGGCCTCTCAGGAGCTGCTCGACGCCATCCGAAGGGTCGAGACCCTGCGCCGTCAGATCGAGGCCCTGGACGCCAAGGTCATCACCGCCGCCCAGGCCGACGGCGCATGGGCGAACTCCGGGGCGCGAACGTTCGCCGCGTGGTATCGCAGCGCGACAGGGCGGCACCGGACCACGGCCAACCGGCACGTGCGCCAGTCCCAGCTGCTGCGCGACGTGCTCCGGACGACCGCCGACGCGCTGGAGAACGGCGCGATCAGCGGCGACCATGTCGCGGCACTGACCAGCCACGCCGTGGACACCCCCGAACGCCGTGCGATGCTGCGCGATCCGGAGATGGGGGAGGATTTCCTGGTCGAGCAGGCCAAGGTGATGGGCGCGCCCGAGTTCCTTCATCTCGTCAAGCACTGGGCCATTCGCACGGACCCCGACGCGGCCGACCGGTCCTGGAAGTCGGACGCCGACCGCCAGGAGCTCGTCGTCGCCCCGACGCTGGGCGGCTACCACGTGCAGGGCTGGCTCACCACCGTCAACGGTCAGGCTCTGCTGGCGGCGTTGGACGCACGTACCGGCACCCCGGATGCCTCGGACCCGCGGACGACGGCACAACGCCGCAGCGACAGCCTCGTCTCCCTGGCACTGATGTCACTGGACTCGGGCATGCTGCGCCCCGGTGCGCGCATCCGGCCCCACATCTCGGTGAACGCGCCGCTCGACACCCTGCGACGTCTCATCGCCGCCGGCGCCCCCACCTCCGGCGGCACCCGCACAACCTCCGACGGCGAACACCCGGGCCGTCCTGGGGCCGCCGCCGGGGCTGGCGTCGGCACTGGTGCCGGTAGCGTCACCCACGCGGCACAGATCATCCCCGGATGCCTCGACTACACCCTCCTCGAGGGTGCGGAGGCAGCCACCCTGACCGACGGTGAACCGATCAGCCACCAGCTGCTCTCCCGGCTCGCCTGCCAGGGGGCGTTCCACCGGGTGATCTTCGGGTCCGATTCCGAGATCCTGGACGTCGGACGGGAAGAACGCCTCTTCACCGCAGCCCAGACCCGGGCCATCATCGCCCGGGACCGCAGGTGCCGGTATCCGGGGTGTGATGCTCCGCCGGGCGAGGGGGAGATCCACCACTCGATCTGGTGGTACGAACACTTCGGTACGACGGCGGCCGAGCTCGGTCTGCTGCTGTGCTGGTACCACCACGACTACGTGCACCGGCACGAGATCACGATCGAGCGTGTCGAGGGCGCGTGGCGATTCACCCGGCCGGACAGCACCGTGATCGTGGCGAGCTCCGCGCCCTCCCCCGTGGGAGCACGACCGCGCGTCACCGCACTCGTCGGCGCCGGGCCGCTGACCGCTCCGCCCCGAGAGAGCTCGCTCCCATCCACCGAACCACCCGAGGCCGGCCCGCCGGGCTGACCCGGGACCGGACCGTCGGACTCAGCGTCCGTGGCAGCAGCGGGCGTGACGGCTCGCCCCGACCGCGTGCTCCTGCCGTGCCTTCCCACCGTGCACTCCTGCCGTCCCCTTCCGACCGCGCGCTCCTGCCGTGCCTTCCCACCGTGCACTCCTGCCGTCCCCTTCCGACCGCGCGCTCCTACCGCACATTGACCTGCTCGAGCACGCGCACCCCGGCCACCGGCCCGGTGACGGTGAGGACCTCAGCAGCGACGTCGGCGGCCCGGACGACGTCCGCGACGCTGATGGCGTGCGCGGCGTCGAGAGCGAGCGCGGCGACCGTGGGGCCGGTGCCGGAGACAATGGCGGCCAGCGCCCCGGCCCGGTCCGCGGCGGCGAGCACGTCCCCCTGCTCGGGGCGCAGCTCGAGCGCCGCCCCCTGGAGGTCGTTGCGCAGGTGCGGGGCGAGGACGAGGGGGTCGGTGGCAGCCGCGCAGCGACTGACCACACCGCCCGACCGACGACGAGGCCACCTGGCTTCACCCTGGCCGGGGGGTTCGTAGCGTTCGTCGTGCGCCATCGCGACGACCGTTCCGGCAGCGGCCTCGCCCCGGCCGGAGTGCGTTCGCCTGCCGGTCACCTGGCGTCCCTACGTTCGGGGCACACCCACCACGAACGTAGGGAGATGTGATGCGCAAGAAGATCCTCACCGGCACCCTCACCGCCGGACTCCTCGTCACCGTCGCCGCCCAGGCCGGCGCCGCGAACGGGACGATGGCCTTCGAGCCGATCGACGGCTCCGCCTACGACCAGCAGACCACCGACTGGGACGTCCCGCTGGTCGCACCCGACGGGTTCACCCAGGAGCTCGTCGCCGACGAGACCGTCCTGGACATCTACGGCGGCGGCGCCGACGACCTCACCGACATGAACACGGTCAACGAGACCGGCCCGCAGGCAGGCCGCTACCTCATCCGCACCCACGAGGCGGGCTCGAACGGGGCGGTCTCCGTCGTCGACCTCGCCACCGGCGAGGCCCACGTCGTCGCGCAGGACGCCGGCTTCCGCCGGCTCGACGGGATCGAGTGGACCCCCTGGGGCACGGTGCTCTTCGCCGAGGAGACCGCGGGCGGACGCCTCTTCGAAGGCACCTTCGACGCCAAGGACCCCTTCGGTGAGATGGAATGGGTCGAGCGGCCCGAGGTCGGCATCCTCCGCCACGAAGGCATCGGTGCGAGCAACGACGCCGTCTTCGTCATCGACGAGCTCAACGGTGGCTCCATCTACAAGTTCGAGCCCACCACGCGCGGCGACCTCTCCGACGGTCAGCTCTACGCCCTCAGGCTCACCGGGCTCACCGACGCCGAGCAGGTCTGGAACCCCGGCACCTACACCGACAAGGTGGGTGCCTTCGAGTGGGTCGCGCTCGACATGGAGCAGGTCGCCGTCGACGCCGACGCCGCGGCGGACGCGGTGAACGCCACCGAGTTCGGCCGGCCGGAGGACGTCGAGCTCATCGGCCGGACGCTCTACGTCGCGAACACCTCCGAGGACCGGGTGGTCGCCATCGACCTGAAGGAGGAGGTCCTGACCTCCTTCGTCCATCCCGGCGACAACGTGCCGGTGGAGGACCGCGCCGCGGGCGTGACCGGCTTCAACGGCCCGGACAACCTCGCGAAGGGTCCCAACGGCCGTCTCTGGGTGGTCGAGGACAACGTCCCGTCGGACATCTGGGTCGCGGGGCTCGACAACGACCACGACGGCGCCGCCGACTCCGTCGAGCATTTCGCCTCGCTGAAGGACCCGGGCGCCGAGATCTCCGGCATCTACTTCGGCAAGGACCCCCGGACCCTCTTCCTCAACGTCCAGCACCCCGCCAAGGCCCTGGCCGACGGCACCTGGGCGGTCACCGCGCGCTGAGCTCGGGCAGCCGGACCGACGCGTCGTGCCCGTAGAAGGTCGTCCCGAGCACCCTGGCGGTGACTCCCCCACGACCGGAGCACACCGATGTGCAGCTGCTCCGGCCGCACCGCGACGAGCCCGCGTCCGTCGCTGACCTGGTCACCGCGCAGCAGCGGCAGTCGACCCAGCGGCGCCGGCGGCGACATCGTCGGGCAGGATCACGGCCTCGCCGGCGAACGTGGTGCCGGCGAGGTCGGCCAGGTCGCGCTAGAGCTGCTCGGGCACCGCGGCCTGGACCACCTGGCCTGCGCGCACGACGGCGACGCCGTCGGCGACGCTCAGCACCGCCTCCTGGTCGTGCGTGACCAGGAAGCCGGTCGCGCCGGAGGCGTGGAGGGCGTCGCGCACGTCCTGGCGCACGGAGGCGCGCAGTCCGGCGTCGAGCGCGGAGAGGGGCTCGTCGAGCAGGACGACGTCGGGGTCCGGCGCGAGCGCCCGGGCCAGGAAGACGCGCTGCGGCTGCCCGCCGGAGAGCTCGGCCGGCATGCGTGTGTCGAGGTCCGCCCGGACTCGGCGCCCGTGGCCGCAGCCGGCGTGACGGCTCGCCCCGACCGCATGCTCCTGCCTAGCGTGCCTACCGCACATTGACCTGCTCGAGCACGCGCGCCCCGGGCACCGGCCCGGTGACGGTGAGGACCTCAGCAGCGACGTCGGCGGCCCGGACGACGTCCGCGACGCTGATGGCGTGCGCGGCGTCGAGAGCGAGCGCGGCGACCGTGGGGCCGGCGCCGGAGACAATGGCGGCCAGCGCCCCGGCCCGGTCCGCGGCGGCGAGCACGTCCCCCAGCTCGGGGCGCAGCTCGAGCGCCGCCCCCTGGAGGTCGTTGCGCAGGTGCCGGGCGAGGACGAGGGGGTCGGCGGTCAGCAGCGCGGGCACCAGCGACGACGTCGCCCCGGCTGGTGGGCGGCCCGACCCCGCCGGGATGTGACCCTCGAGCCGGTCGAGCGCGCGGAACACCTCCGGCGTCGAGAGCCCGTCCGCCTGAACAGCGAGCACCCAGTGGTAGGTGCCACGGCTCATGACGGGGGTGAGGACGTCGCCGCGGCCCGTGCCCATCGCGGACATGCCGGTCAGCGCGAACGGGACGTCGGCGCCCAGCTCGGCCGCGAGCGCACCGAGCTCCTCGCGCCCGAGCCCGGTACCCCATAGCTGGTCGCAGGCCAGGAGAGCGGCAGCGGCGTCGGCGGACCCGCCGGCCATCCCACCGGCGACGGGCACCTCCTTGGTGAGCGTGAGGTGCACCCCGGCATGGGTACCACTGGCCTCGCGCAGCAAGGCGGCGGCACGGAAGGCCAGGTTCGTGGAGTCGGTCGGCAGGTCGGTGCCACGGCCGTGGATCTCCAGCGTGATGTCCTCGCCCGGGCGGGCCACGACGTCCTCGTAGAGGGAGACGGCCTGGAAGACGGTCTCCAGGGGGTGGTAGCCGTCCGCGGCGGGCTCACCCACGCACAGCGTCAGGTTGATCTTGCCGGGTGCGCGCACGCGCACCGCCGGTCGGGGGCTCACGGTGCCAGCGTGCCAGACGCCGCGCCGCCCGCACCACGAGCCGGGCCGTGCTCGGCGATGCGGGCGAACTCCGCGATCGACAGGCGCTCGCCCCGGGTCGCCGGGTCCACCCCTGCGGCCCGCAGCGCCACCTCAGCGGCCACCGGAGAACCCGCCCAGCCCGCCAGGGCAGCACGCAACGTCTTGCGGCGCTGCGCGAAAGCAGCGTCGACGACGGCGAAGACGGCTCCGCGGTCGGCCGACGTGGCGGGAGGCTCGCGCCGGGTCAGGCGCACCAGCGCGGAGTCGACGTTGGGTACCGGCCAGAACACCGTCCGCGAGATGGTGCCGGCGCGGGCGGCGTCGGCGTACCAGGCCGCCTTGGCGGACGGGATGCCGTACGTGCGCGAGCCCGGCGGGGCCACGATGCGGTCCGCGACCTCCGCCTGGACCATGACCAGCAGGTCCGTGACGCTGGGCAGCACCTCCAGGAGCGTCAGCAGGACCGGTACGGCCACGTTGTAGGGCAGGTTCGCCACCAGCCGCGTGGGCATTCGGTTCACGGAGATGCGGGCACGGACGGCGAGATCGTCGGGGCCGGTGATGCTCATGGCGTCGGCGGTCAGCACCGCGACTCGTTGGTCGGCCCCGGGAACCCGGGCGGCCACGGTGGCCGGTAGCGCCGCCGCGAGGGTGGGGTCGATCTCGACGGCGACGACGACGGCGCCGGCCTCGAGGAGCGCGAGGGTGAGCGAGCCCAGCCCCGGGCCGACCTCGAGGACGACGTCACCCGGCTCGACACCCGCGGTGCGGACGATGCGGCGCACGGTGCCACCGTCGTGGACGAAGTTCTGACCGAGCGTCTTGGTCGGCCGCACTCCCAGGGTGTTCGCGAGCGCGCGCACGTCGGCCGGGCCGAGCAGGGCACTCGGGGGTGCGGCGGCGGGTTCGGTGGTCACGTCGTCGAGCGTAACCGGCGCGGGCACGAAGGAGCGGCGGGCGCCCCGGCTGTCCGGGGCACCCGCCGCTGCGTCAGTGCTGTCAGGCCGGCTGCGTCCGTGGCTGCTGTCAGGGCCGCTGCGTCAGTCCTGTCAGGCCGCTGGGCGGTGCTGTCAGGGCATTGCAGGGGTTGCTGTCAGAGCAGGGGTTGCTGTCAGAGCAGGCCGAGCTTGGCCGCACAGTACGGCCACTGGCCCCAGCCGGAGCGGGCCTGCAGGGCCTGGGCACGCTGCGTCTGCTCGGCGGCCGAGGCCTGCGAGGGCAGACCGGCGCCCCCGACGGACTGCCAGGTCCCCACCGAGAACTGGTAGAGGCCGTGGTAGAGCCCGTTGCTGCTGACGATCGTGGGGTTACCGCCGGACTCACACTGCGCGAGCGCGCCCCACACGCCGCCCGCGACCGGCGCAGCCGCACCGGCCGGCGCGGGTGCCGGGGCCGGCGCGGGTGCCGGGGGACGCTCGGCGGTACCGACCGCGACGATCCGTTGGACGGGCTCGGTGGTGACCGCGTCACCGGCCGGGGCGGTGTGGACCTCCTGCCCGTCGATCGTCACGGTGGCGAAGGTGCGGGTCCGTTGGCCGGGGGCACCGGCCTGAAGCACGCGCGTCTGGCCCTGGTAGAGGTCGGCACTCTCGCGCTCGACCGTCTCGAAGGCGATCTCCTCGGTCACGGTGCGCTCGCCCTTGACGACGCGGGCGACGACGACGCGCGGCACGCCACCCTCCCCTGCGGCGATGGTGACCCGGTCGAGCGGGGCGGCCTCGATGCCCGCCGCCGCCAGCGCGTCGGAGACTTGGCTGGCGCCGTCGAGCGTGACACGGACGGTCTGGCCGTCCGCGACGACGTCGACCTCGCCGCCGACGACCAGCGGCAGGTCCTCGCGGGCGTTCGAGCGGGACGCGGCCACGGCGATCGTCCGGCCGGACCCGACGAGGCTGGCGACGATGTCGCCGGACGTCTGCTCGGTGGTCCACACCTCCTGGGTGACGCCGTCGATCTCGACGGTGACCGGGCGCGCCGTGCGCACGACGACGTCGGCACCATCCGTCAGCGCGGTGTCGGCGCCGGGGGCGAGGAGGTCGTGCTCGGAGATCTTGATGCCCTGCTCGTCGAGGAGGCCGGCGACCGATCCGGCGAACGTGGTCAGCTGATGGCTCTCACCGTTGATCTCGAGCTCGATGCTCTTGTGCGCCTGGGCAGTGGTGGCGGCGGCAGCTACGAGCACCGGCACGATGCCGAGTGCGAGCCAGCGGCGGCGGCTCTTTCTGGGTGTCTCGACGCGGGGTGTCTCGACGCGGGTGGCGGAGACGGGGGCGGAGCTGGACTGGAGGGTGGGGCTGGACTGGGGGTCGGAGCTGGACTGCAGGTCGGGGTGGTTCGCGCTCACGAGGATCCTTCGACGAGCGGCCCGGGCACAGAGCGCCGTGGCACCGGTCGAGGCGAACCTCGGTGCGCGGAGCGCATGGTGCACGGCCGGTCTGATCCGGCTGTCGGTGCGGGCGGGGCCCGCGGGCGGCGCCGCAGCGGCGGGCCGCCGAAAACGTAACCGATCTGTTATCGAATGTCTACGCCAGATTCACCCAGGGCAGGCGATCGTGACGGACCCCACTCAGTACCAGCCGACCCGGTAGGACTGCGCCAGGGCGTTGCAGGGGTTGCCGTAGCGGCCGCCGATGTACCCCAGGCCCCAGGTGATCTGGGTGGCGGGGTTGGTGGCCCAGTCGGCGCCCGCGGAGGCCATCTTCGAACCGGGGAGCGCCTGGGGGATCCCGTACGCGCTGGAGTACGGGTTGTCGGCGTACGGATCCCACCCGGACTCCCGTGCCCACAGGGTGTCGAGGCACTGGAACTGGTCCGCTCCCCAGCCCCGCTCGGCGGCGAGCTGCCGCCCGATCGCGCGCGGGTCCGAGCCGGAGTAGGTCTGCGCGGTCGCGGCCGGAGCCGCTGGCACGGTCGCGGTGCCCACCCGCACGACCTCGTCGACCTTGGTGGAGCGGACCACGGAGGCCAGCAGCTCGCGGCCCACCTCCTCGTCGCCGGCGCGTCGGACGGCGTAGGTGTCGCTCGCGACGCCGACGACGCCCTTGGTCTCGACGACGCGCTGCCCGGCGGGCAGCGACGGGTCCTGCTCCTCGACGGTCGCGAACTCCTCGACGTGCTCGACGGTCTCGTGCTCGGTGGTCACCCGGCGGATCTCGACGCGCTCCGCGTGGGGGACGGCCCCTGAGAGCTCGGCCGAGACCAGGTCGTCGGCGCCGACGACGATGCCGGCCTCGCTGAGCGCCTCGCCCAGGGTGGTGGCGGTGGTGATGATCTCCTGCTCCGTACCGTCGACGACGGCGGTGAACGTGCGGGCCCCCTGGGCCTCGAGCGAGAGGCGCCCGACGACCTCGGAGCGTGAGGCGCTGTCGCCGGACCGTAGGGCGAGGGTGCCGGCCTCGGCGGTGCGGAGCCCACCGTCGGCGGTGACAGCCTCCGCGGAGTCCACCAGGACGGCGTCGACCGTGGCGACCCCGGTGCCGAGGACGATGGCGCCGAGCACGCCCACCCGCAGGGCCTGCGCGGCGGCGTTCGGCAGGCCGAGTGTCCCGGCGCCGGCGGTGCGCGACTGGGCGCGGCGCGGGACGGGCTGGGTGACCGCGCGGGCGGCGCGCCGCGATCCGGGCGCGAGCGCGCCGGGGGCGCGACCCGATCCGGGCGCGGGGACTACGGACGCGGCGGCGCCGGGCGCGGAGGTGTGACGTCCCACGAGGTGATCGTCCTGTCTTGGAGGGAGACTGGTTCCAGGAGCGACCGTAACCGATTCGTGACCTTTCACAAAACCCGGTCGGTCGAACGTGTGGACAGGCTCACCGGTCGACCTTCGGATTCGCGCCGATGGGCGGCCACCCGATCGGCTGCCACCCGACCCACCGACACCCGATCTACGGCCACCCGATCCGCCCACACCCGATCTACGGCCACCCGGTCACCAGGTGTCGCCCGACCGGCCGACACCCGATCCGCCGCCCGGTCACCAGGTGCCGTAGACGGTGTCGGTGTTGGCCACGAGCTGCAGGCACGTGTCCTCGAGGGGCAGGGCGAGCTGGTCCGCGACGGCGCGCACGGTGAGCGGGAGCACGTAGGACGCGTTGGGGTGGCCGCGGTACGGCGCGGGCGTCAGGTACGGGGCGTCGGTCTCCACGAGCACGAGCCCGGGGGGCAGCGCCAGCAGCGCGGCGCGCAGCTCGTCGTTGCGCTTGAAGGTGATCGGACCGGCGAACGAGGCGTACCAGCCGTGCTCGGCGAGCACGGCGGCGAGCTCGGCGTCCCCGGAGAAGCAGTGGAACACGGTGCGCTCGGGTGCACCGTCGGCCAGCAGCGTCTCGACGACGTCGCGGTGGGCGTCCCGGTCGTGGATCTGCACCGGTTTGCCGAGCTCCTTCGCCAGGGCGAGATGGTCGCGGAAGGCCCGGACCTGGTGCTCGCGGCCCCGCTCCCCGGTGCGGAAGAAGTCCAGGCCGGTCTCCCCGACGGCGACGACGCGCGGGTCCCGGGCGAGATCGGCGACGTGCGCGAACGCCTCGTCGAACGAGAGCCGGTGGTGCACCCGCACGGCCGGGTCGAGCCCGTCGGGCGCGACCTCGCGCACCCCGGCGTGCAGGGGGGCCTCGTTCGGGTGGATCGCCAGGGCGGTCGCCACCTGCGGGTACCGGTGCGCCAGGGCCAGCGACCCGGCGAGCGAGGGCACGTCGCAGCCGACCGTGAGCACCCGCGGCACCCCGGCCCGGGCGGCCCGGGCGAGTTGCTCGGTCATGGTCAGCGGCGCCTCGCCGGGCGGGAGCGCGACGTCGTCGTCGAACACCGGCTCGCCGTCGGCGTCGAGCACCGGGAAGTGGGCGTGGTTGTCCACCACGGGCGCGGGCAACGGTTCGGGCTCCGCGGGCCAGCCGCGTGCCTTGTCCTTCTTCTTCCCCACCGGTGCGCGCCCCTCAGGCGCCGGGGCGCAGGCGGGCGAGCTCGGCCTCGACGACGTCGTCGTCGAGCTTGGTGAACACCCGCGTCGGCTTCCCGACAGCGGCCCCCACGACCACCGGCCGCGGCCCCCACCCGGGGTAGCCGCCGTCGCCGTGGTGGTACTCGCCGGTGATGACCGGGTAGGGGTCACCACCGTCGAGGTCCTCGACCTCCGCGATCCGCGGCATCGGGGCGACCGCGCCGCTGCCGCCGATGACGGCGTCGACGGCGTTGGCGGAGTGCGGCAGGAAGGGGCTGAGCATGACGTTGAGGTCGCTGACGGCCTGGGCGAGCGTGTGCAGCACCGTGCCCAGGCGCTCGCGCTGCTCGGGCGCCTTGAGCTTGAAGGGTTCGGTCCGGGTGACGTAGGTGTTGGCCTCGCCGACCAGCCGCATCGCCTCGGCGAGCGCGGCGCGCTGACGCTGCTCGGCGATGAGGTCGCCGACGGCGTCGAACCCGGTACGGATCTGCGCGGCCAGCGCGGCGTCGATCTCCTCGAGCTCGCCCGGGGCGGGGACCTCGCCGAAGCTCTTCGCGATCATCGACGCGGTGCGGTTGACGAGGTTGCCCCACCCGGCGACGAGCTCGCCGTTGGTGCGGCGCACGAACTCGGCCCAGGTGAAGTCGGCGTCCTGCGTCTCCGGACCGGCGGCGGAGATGAAGTAGCGCAGGGCGTCGGCCTGGTAGCGCTCGAGCACGTCGCGCACGTAGATGACGACGCCGCGCGAGGAGGAGAACTGCTTGCCCTCCATGGTGAGGAACTCCGAGGAGACCACCTCGGTGGGCAGGTTCAGGGTGCCGAACTCGCCCGGCTCGCCGCCCCGGTCGCCGGCGCCGTTGTAGGCGAGCAGCTCCGCGGGCCAGATCTGGGAGTGGAAGACGATGTTGTCCTTGCCCATGAAGTAGTAGGACAGTGCCGCGGGGTCGTTCCACCAGGCGCGCCAGGCCTCGGGGTCCCCGGTGCGACGCGCCCACTCGATGGAGGCGGAGAGGTAGCCGACGACGGCGTCGAACCAGACGTAGAGCCGCTTGGTGGGCTGGCCCTCCCAGCCCGGCACGGGGATGCCCCAGTCGATGTCGCGCGTCATGGCGCGCGGCTTGATGTCCGCCAGGAGGTGCTGGGAGAACTTGATGACGTTGGGGCGCCAGGTGCCGGCGGCCGCGCGGCCGTCCAGCCACCGGCCGAGCTCGGTCGCGAGCGCGGGCAGGTCGAGGAAGTAGTGGTTGGTCTCGACGAAGTTCGGCGTCTCGCCGTTGATCTTGCTGCGCGGGTCGATCAGGTCCGTGGGGTCGAGCTGGTTGCCGCAGTTGTCGCACTGGTCGCCGCGGGCCTCGCCGTAGCCGCAGATCGGGCAGGTGCCCTCGATGTAGCGGTCGGGCAGCGTGCGGCCCGTGGAGGGGCTGATGGCCGACTGCGTCGTCCGCTCCACCAGGTAGCCGTTGTCGCGCACGGTGCGGAACATCGCCTGGGTGACGGCGTAGTGGTTACGTGAGGTGGTGCGCGTGAACAGGTCGTAGGTGAGGCCGAGGGCGACGAGGTCCTCCACGATGAGCCGGTTGTTGCGATCCGCGAACTCCTTCGCGGTGACGCCGGCCGCGTCCGAGGCCACCAGGATCGGGGTGCCGTGCTCGTCGGTGCCCGAGACCATCAGGACGTCGTGGCCCGCCATGCGCATGTAGCGGGAGAAGACGTCGGACGGGACGCCGAAGCCGGCGACGTGACCGATGTGGCGGGGCCCGTTGGCGTAGGGCCACGCCACGGCGGAGAGGATGTGCGTCATAGGGGTCAGCGTAGTTGGCGGCGCGGGCCGTCCGTCCGGGGTGCCGATGGGCAGCAGGACGATCGCGAGGAGGCCCGTGGTGCAGGATCATGGGGTTCGTCCCCGACCGTGGAGAAGACCGACATGAGCACCCAGGACACCCGACCCGCCCGACGCGCACTCATCCTCGTCGACGTCCAGCCGACGTTCTGCGAGGGCGGCGCCCTGCCGTCCCCCGGCGCGAACGCCGTCTCGGAACGCGTGGCCGAGTACACGGCGGCGCACCGGGCCGGCTACGCCGTCGTCGTCACCACGCAGGACTGGCACATCGACCCCGGCGCGCACTTCTCGCCGACGCCGGACTTCGTGGACACCTGGCCGCCACACGGCGTCGCCGGCACGGCGGAGGCCGAGCTCCACCCGGCCCTGGCCGACCTGACGTTCGACGCCTCCGTGAAGAAGGGCATGTACGCGGCCGCGTACTCCGGCTTCGAGGGCGTGGACGACGACGGGCGCACCCTGGCACAGATCCTCGACGCCGCGCGCGTGACCGAGGTCGACGTCGTCGGGCTCGTGGAGTCGCACTGCGTGAAGGAGACGGCGCTGGACGCCCGGCGGCTCGGCCTCGCCGCACGCGTGCTCACGGATCTCACCGTGCCGGTCAGCCCGGAGCTCGGGGCCAAGGCCCGCGAGGAGATGGCCGCGGCGGGCGTCGAGCTCGCCGAGTCCGGGATGGCCTGAACCGGGTTCACGGGGCTGTCATGGGGCAGTCACGGGGCCTGGGGCTGTCACGGGGCTGTCACGTCGCGCGCGTCGAGGGCGCCCTGGTAGAGCTCGCGCCTGCTCAAGCCGGTCTCGGTGGCGACCGTCGCGGCGGCGTCCTTGAGGCGGACCCCGGTCTCGGCGAGGTGGACCACCCGGTCCACGTGGTCGGCCAGGCGCGGCACGGCCGGGGCCGCGCCGGCGACGACGACGGTGACCTCGCCGCGCACACCCTCGCCGGCCCACCGCGCGAGCTCGTCGAGGGGGCCGCGGCGCACCTCCTCGTACGTCTTCGTCAGCTCCCGGCACACGGCGGCGGGGCGGTCCGGACCGAATGCCGCCGCCATGTCCTCGAGCGTGGCGGCCAGGCGGTGCGGCGACTCGAAGAAGACCATCGTGCGCGCCTCGGCCGCGAGCGCCGCGAGCGCCCGGGCCCGGCCCCCGCCCTTGCGGGGCACGAATCCCTCGAAGCAGAAGCGGTCGGTCGCCAGCCCCGAGATCGCGAGCGCGGTGAGCACCGCGGAGGGTCCGGGCACCACGCTGACCCGCACACCGGCATCGGTCGCGGCCCGCACGAGGCGGTAGCCGGGGTCGGACACGGACGGCATCCCGGCGTCCGAGACGACCAGGACGCGCGCGCCGTCCTGGGCCGCCCGGACCAGGTCGGGGGCACGCTCGTCCTCGTTGTGCTCATGGAAGCTCATTACCCGGCCCGTCACCTTGACGCCGAGGCGCCCGGCCAGCGCCCGCAGGCGCCGGGTGTCTTCTGCCGCGACGATGTCGGCCTCCTGGAGCGCGCGCCGCAGGCGCGGCGGGGCGTCGGTGGCGTCGCCGATGGGGGTGGCGGCGAGCAGGACGACGCCCGGCTCCATGGGGGCCGGGCCTGAACCGGCGAGCACCTCGGCCGGCTCGGGCGCCTCGGCGTCGGCGGGCACGGGCACCTCGGCCGGCACCGTCACCTCGGCCGGCTCGGTCACCTCGTTCGGGGATGTCACCGGGTCAGTCTCCCCCATGCACCTAAACTCGCGGCGTGAGCCTGCCCCACCCCGGTGCCGTCGGCGACGTGCCGACCGGCGCCGCGGACCGCCCGCGGCACCGTGCGGGCGGTGCCGGCCCCGGACCGGTGGCCGGCCCCGCACCGGCCGAACGCATCCGGCGGCTCGAGGACCGCCTCCGGGGCCGGCTCGGCCTGCGGCCCCTCGGCGCCGTCATCGAGCCCGCCGCCCGGCTGTGGGGCTGGCTCGGGCCGCTCGCGGTGACCGCACTGGCCGCCGTGCTGCGGCTCGTCAACCTCGACCACCCCGGTCGGGGC
>NZ_JBTSDU010000029.1:14525-26164 GCF_054605595.1 Georgenia sp.
CGTCTACGACGAGACGTACTACGTCAAGCAGGCCTACTCGCTGCTCACGCTCGGGTACGAGGGCGACTGGCCCGCCGAGGACGCCAACGACCGGTTCATCCAGGGCGACTTCTCGGACCTGACGACCGACGCCGACTACGTGGTCCACCCGCAGATCGGCAAGTGGATGATCGCCGTCGGGCTGCGGCTGTTCGGCGCGGACAACGGGGCCGGGTGGCGGTTCTCCGCGGCGATCGTCGGGACCCTGTCGGTCCTCGTCCTGGCCCGGCTCGCGACCGGGCTGTTCCGTTCGCCGCTGCTGGGCACCACCGCGGGGCTGTTCCTCGCGATCGACGGGGTACACCTGACGGAGTCGCGGACGTCGCTGCTGGACGTGTTCCTGATGTTCTGGGTGCTGGTGGGCTTCTCGCTCGTGCTGACGGACCGGGAGTGGAGCCGTGCCCGCCTGGCGCACCTGACCGCGCAGCGCCTGGCCACCGGGCCGGCGTCCGGGCTAGGCCTGGGGCCCCGGCCGGGGGTGCGGTGGTGGCTCGTCGCCGCCGGTGTCGCGCTGGGCCTGGCCACCGGGGTGAAGTGGTCCGGCCTGTACGCCGTCGCGGTGTTCGGGGTCCTGGTCTACGTCTGGGACACCACCGCACGGCGGTCCGTGGGCGGCCGGGCGTGGTTCGCCTCCGGGGTGCTGCGCGGCGGCATCCCCGCGTTCCTGGCGCTGGTGCCGACGGCGGCCGTGACGTACGTGGCGGGGTGGTGGTCCTGGTTCGCCAGCCCGGGCGCCTACAAGCGGCAGTGGGCGGCGGACCTGCGCGCGGCGGGGGATCCCGTACCGCGGGGGTGGCTGCCGGACGCACTGAACTCCTGGTGGGAGTACCACCTGTCGATATGGACGTTCCACAACAACCTCGACTCCGAGCACTCCTACGCGGCCCACCCGGTGGGGTGGATCCTGCAGCTGCGGCCGACGTCGTTCTACTGGTCCAAGCCCCCTCCTCCGCCGGAGGCGTGCGGGGCGGACCGGTGCGTCCAGGCCATCACCTCGGTGGGCAACCCGGTCATCTGGTGGCTGGCCGCCGCCGCACTGCTCGTCCTGCTCCACCTGGCGGTGCGCGGGCGCGACTGGCGCGCCTGGGCGATCCTCGCCGGCTACGCCGCCATGTACCTGCCGTGGTTCGCCTACGCCCACCGCACGATCTTCACGTTCTACTCCGTCGCGTTCGTGCCCTTCGTGGTGCTGTGCCTGACGTACGTGCTCGGCTGGGCCATGGGGCTCATCCGCCCACCCACCGGGCCCCCCGGCGCCGCCGCCACCAGCGCCATCACCACCGGTGCCGCCGCCACCGGTGCCGCCGCCGGCGAGGACGGCGCCGTCACCACCAGCGCAGTCACCACCGGTGCCGTCACCGACGAGGACGGCGCCGGTGGCCGCGCCGCGCCGTCGCGCAGCGCCCGGTGGCTGACCACGTCGCGCAGCGCCCGGTGGCTGAGCGAGGACGGCTCGGTCACCCTGACCCGCCGGGCCCGGGTGCTCTACGCTGTCGTGGTCACCCTGGCGGTGGTCGTGTCGGCCTTCTTCTGGCCCGTGTGGACCGGGATGACCGTCCCCTACGACTTCTGGCGCCTGCACATGTGGCTGCCGAGCTGGATCTGACATGAGGAGTGGGTCGTGAGCCGAACCGTGCACGGCGCCCGCGTCCTGGTCACCGGGGCCACCCGGGGCATGGGGCGCCTCTTCGCCGAGCGGGCGGCCGCGGAAGGCGCCGCCACCGTGGTGCTGTGGGGCCGGGACCGGGCGGCGCTGGACCGTGTCGCCGCCGAGCTCGCCCGCCCGGGCCTGACGGTGCGCGCCGACGTCGTCGACCTGACGGACCATGCCGCCCTCGACGACGCCGCCCGCACCGTCCTCGCCCGGGACGGGGCCCCGGACGTGCTGGTCAACAACGCGGGCACCATCACCTCCAACCGCTACTTCTGGGAGCTCGACCCGCGCGCGGCCGAGGAGACCCTGCTCGTCAACACCCTGGCCCCCATGCGCCTGGTCTCCCGTCTCCTGCCGGCGATGATCGACGACGACGGCCGGGCCAAGCGGATCCTCAACGTGGCCTCGGCGGCCGGGATCGTGCCGAACCCCCGCATGAGCGTCTACGCCGCCAGCAAGGCCGCGGCCATGACCTGGAGCGACACGCTGCGCCTGGAGCTGGAGCAGGCCGGGCACGACCACGTGAGCGTGACGACGTTCTGCCCCTCCTACGTCAGCACCGGCATGTTCGCGGGTGCCGGCGGGGTCGTGGCGACGCCGACCCTGCGCCCCGAGGTCGCCGTCGACCGCGCGTGGCGGGCCATGCTCGCCGGGCGCCCCCTGGTGATCACGCCGGCCGCGGTCCACCTGGCCCGCGCCGCCCGCGGGGTGCTGCCCGCCCGGGCGTGGGACCGGCTGGCCCGCACGTTCGGCGTGCACCGCTCGATGGACCGCTTCACCGGCCGCGGCTGACGCCCTCGGCCCGGCACGCTCAGGCGCGGGTGACCCAGACCGCCTCGGCGGCGGTCAGGCCGACCTCGAAGCTCTCGGGCCGGTCGACCACCCGGACGGTGAGCGTGCCGGCGAATGCGCGGCGCTCGAGCACCCGCAGCTCGGTGTCCAGGGCGACGCCCAGGTCGGCGAAGTAGCGCAGGACCTGGGGGTCCGAGTCGGAGATGCGGGCCACCCGCACGTGCGCGCCCCCTTCGGCCAGGTGCAGCTGGACGGCGGCCGGGGCAGGGACCTCGCCGTCACGGGTGGGGATCGGGTCGCCGTGCGGGTCGCGCTCGGGGTGGCCCAGGCGGGCGTCCAGGGCGTCGATCATCCGGTCGGAGACGGCGTGCTCGAGGATCTCGGCCTCCTCGTGCACCTCGTCCCAGCCGTAGCCGAGCTCGGCGACGAGGAAGGTCTCGATGAGCCGGTGCCGGCGCACCACCCCGAGCGCCGCGGCCCGGCCGGCGGCGGTCAGCTCGATCGCCCCGTACCGGGCGTGCACCAGCAGCCCCTGCGCGGTGAGCCTCTTGACGGCCTCGGAGACCGTCGACGGCGAGAGGCTGATCCGCCGTGCGAGCACGGAGGTGGTCACCGGATCCTGGGTCCACTCCTGCACGGACCAGATGACCTTGAGGTAGTCCTGGTTCGCCGTCGTCAGCTCCTCACGCACACAGCCACGCTACGCGACGGCGGGCGGAACGCCGCGTGACGCCGTCGCCGCACTGTGCTTGACTGGGGCCTGGCACCATTTCGGTGACCCGAACAATATTATTTCGGATGAGGGAAATGTGGTGGTACGCGTCCTCGCCTCTCCGCCGCGGCCGCGCCGGGCCCTCCCCCTCCTCGGTCCCGCGTTCGTCGCGGCGGTGGCCTACGTGGACCCGGGCAACGTCGCCGCGAACATCACGGCCGGCTCGCGCTACGGGTTCCTGCTCGTCTGGGTGCTCGTCATCGCGAACCTCATGGCGGTGCTCGTGCAGTTCCAGTCCGCCAAGCTCGGCCTGGTCACCGGCGCCACGATGCCCGAGCTGCTGGGCGAACGCCTGCGCCGCCGGGGCCGGCTGGCGTTCTGGGGGCAGGCGGAGGTGGTCGCGGCGGCGACGGACCTGGCCGAGATCATCGGCGGCGCGATCGCCCTGCAGCTGCTCTTCGACCTCCCACTGCTGCTCGGCGGGGTGATCATCGGCGCGGTCTCGATGCTGCTCCTGGCCGTCCAGGACCGCCACGGCCAGCGGCGCTTCGAGACCGTCATCATCGGGCTGCTCGCCGTGGTCACGATCGGGTTCCTCGCCGGGCTGGTCGTCGCGCCGCCCGCCCCGGGTGACGTGGTCGGTGGGCTGGTCCCACGCTTCGCCGGCACCGACAGCGTGCTGCTGGCCACGAGCATGCTCGGCGCGACCGTGATGCCGCACGCGATCTACGTCCACTCGGCCCTCGCCCGCGACCGGCACGGGCGCGCCACCTCCGACGCCGGACGGGTGCACCTGCTGAGGGTGACACGCTGGGACGTCCTCGCCGCGCTCGGCGTCGCCGGCGTCGTCAACATCGCGATGCTGCTGCTGGCCGCCACCAGCCTGCGCGGCGTCCCCGGCACGGACACCATCGAGGGCGCCCACGCCGCCATCATCACGGCGCTGGGCCCGAGGATCGGCCTCGTCTTCGCGCTCGGGCTGCTCGCCTCGGGCCTGGCGTCGACCTCCGTCGGCAGCTACGCCGGCGCCACCATCATGCAGGGCCTGCTCCACCGGCGGATCCCGCTGCTGCTGCGCCGGCTGCTGACGATGGTCCCGGCACTGGTGCTCCTCGGCGCCGGCATCGACCCGACCTGGGCACTGGTCGTCAGCCAGGTCGTGCTCAGCTTCGGGATCCCCTTCGCGCTGGTGCCGCTGCTGCGCCTGACCAGCGACCGCACCCTCATGGGCGTGGCTGCGAACCGCCCGCCGGTGCGGTGGGCGATGACGGCGATCGTGGCGGTGGTGACGCTGCTGAACGTGGTGCTGATCGTCCTGACGCTCACCGGCTCCTGAGCGCCTCGCGGTCCGGCGCGCGGCTGGTACTGGGAGCCCGCCGCCACGACCGTGGCCCGCACGGTGGTCGGTGCGGCGCCGTTGACGGAGCCGGAGGGCAGGGCGTCGCCGCTCCGGCGCTCGACCGGCAGCGAGTCCCCCGTGAGGGAGGACTCGTCGACGGTGGCTTCGGCGGAGACGGGCACGGAATCGACGGGCACGAGCTCGCCGGGCTCGACCAGCAGCGCCTCGCCGGTGCGCACCTCGTCCACGGTCACGTCGACGCCCGTGCCGTCGGGTGCGAGGCGGTGCGCGGTCTGCGGGGCGCGCTCGAGCAGGGCGGCGAGCTCGCGGCGCGCGCGCCCGGCGGCGTAGTCCTCCAGGGGCGCCCCACCGGCGAGCATCAGGCACACGACCCCGGCGGCCCAGAACTCCCCGACCGCGACGGTCGCGACGATGGCGGTCACGGCCAGGATGTCGACGCCGTACGTGCCGGTCCGCAGGTCCGCGATCATGCCGCGCAGCCGCAGGGCCGCGACGGCCAGCGCATAGGCGGAGCAGCACCCGGACGCCGTCGTGGGCGGCGGCGAGCTCGAGCACACCGCCGACGACCCCCGCGAACAGGGTCGCGGCCACCAGGGGGTAGCCCCGCTCGGCCCGCTGGACGGCTCCCATGCCGCCACGCTCCCCGCAACGGGCGCATCTTTCCAGCGAGGAGCGGCTGCCCTCCGACCCTCCCGAGGCGCCCGCGCGGGCGACGAGCGGTCAGGCCATGGGGTCGGCGATACCGACGTAGACGGTCTCGAGGTACTCCTCGATGCCTTCGTGGGCGCCTTCGCGGCCGAGGCCGGACTGCTTGACGCCCCCGAAGGGTGCCGCCGGGTTGGAGATCACACCGGAGTTGAGGCCGAGCATGCCGGTCTCGAGGACCTCCGCCAGCCGCAGACCGCGGTTCAGGCTCGTGGTGAACGCGAAGGCGATGAGCCCGAACTCGGTGTCGTTGGCCGGTCGGACCGCCTCGTCCTCGTCGTCGAAGATGGTGATGGAGATGACCGGTCCGAAGATCTCCTCCCGGTGCAGCCGGGCGTCCGGATCGGCGCCGACGAGCACGGTCGGCGGGTAGAACCAGCCGGGCCCCTCAGGCACCGACCCTCCCTCGAGCAGGCCGGCGCCGTGGGCGACGGCGTCATCGACGAGGTCGGCGACCTTCTCCCGCTGCGCGGCCTCGACCAGCGGGCCCAGGGTCACGCCCGCCGCGGTGCCGGGGCCCACCACCAGGGCGCGCACCCGGGCCAGGAGCTTCTGGGTGAACTCCGCGGCGACCGTCTCGTGGACGAGGAAACGGTTGGCGGCCGTGCACGCCTCGCCGCCGTTGCGGAACTTCGCCGCCATCGCGCCGGTGACGGCGGCGTCGGCGAAGACGAGGAACGGGGCGTTGCCGCCGAGCTCCATGGAGGTGCGCAACACCTGTTGGGAGGCCGCCCTCAGCAGGGTGCGGCCGACCTCGGTGGAGCCGGTGAAGGAGAGCTTGCGGGTGCGCGGGTCGCTGAGCAGCGGCCCGGTCGTCGCGCCGGACGTGGAGGTGGGGAGGACGTTGACGACGCCGGGTGGGACCCCCGCGGCGTCGAGCACCTCGGTCAGCGCCAGCGCCGTCAGCGGCGTCAGGTGCGCGGGCTTGAGCACCACGGTGCACCCGGCGGCGAGCGCCGGGCCGATCTTGCGGGTGGCCATCGCCAGCGGGAAGTTCCACGGGGTGATCAGGACGGCGGGCCCCACCGGGCGCTTCGTCACCAGCACCCGGGACGTGCCGTCGGTGGCAGCGCCATAGCTCCCGGCCACGCGCACGGCCTCCTCGGCGAACCAGCGGAAGAACTCGGCGCCGTAGGCCACCTCCCCCCGTGACTCGGCCAGGGGCTTGCCCATCTCGAGGGTCATGAGCAGGGCGAACTCCTCCGCCCTGGCGGTGATGGCCTCGAAGGCGCGGCGCAGGATCTCCCCGCGTTCGCGCGGGGAGGTGCGCGCCCAGGCGCCCCGGGCCCGGTCGGCGGCGTCCAGGGCCGCCAGGGCGTCCGCCGGGCCGGCGTCGGCCACGGTGGCGAGCACCTCGCCGGTAGCGGGGTTCTCGACGTCGAAACGCCCGCCGCCGGCGGCGGGCCGCCAGTCCCCGTCGATGTACAGGTCGGTGTGCAGGGCCGCCAGGAGATCCTCCTGGTGGGCAGGCTGCACGGTCAGATGGTCGGATGGTCGGTCATCGTCGCTCCCTCGTCCCCTCGAGACCACGTCCGGGCGGTTCCGCCGGCGGGCCGGGTCCGGTCCTCACACCCGTGTCCCTGGCCGTGCCCGCAGGGTAGGCCCACCGGGGCTGCCCGCGCGGCGTACGCACCCATCGGGGCCTCCTGGACCGCGCGTCGAACTTCTGCTTCAGCGGCACTGACCGAGAGGCGACCGGCGCCGCTCCCGGCTGACGGCGAGCGGCGATGGATGACGACGGGACGCTCCGCCGGGACGGCCGGGGCTCAGGACGCCCATCGCGCCAGCACATCCGCCGCCAGCAGACCGGCCACGGCCTCCTCCTCGACGGCGAGGCCGCACTCCGTCATGGCGACCGCCAGGGCCGGATCCCACGGACACTGCGCCGGGCTCCCGGTCAGCCGGAGCGAGGGCCGGCCGTCCTGCACGGCGGTACGGTAGTCGGCCGCCGTGTAGCGCCACGGCACCCATGCCACGTGCGTCCTCAGGGACCAGGCGATCCGGAGGCCTGCCCAGTCGAAGTCGCCGTGATACCGGACCTCCGCCCCGTCGGCGGCGAGCGTCCGCAGCAGCTCGGTCACCGCTGTGCTCGGCTGGCCCGAGGTGCACACCAGCACCGGGGCGGCGCGACCGGAGCTGCCGGGCGCGGCCCGCACCCAGCGCTCTGCCACGACCTCGACGACCGTGGGGTTCTCGCACACGTGGATCACGCTGCCGCGCACCAACGTCCGCACCCCGCCTGAACGCACCTGGTCCAGGGTCAGCACCGCGGGCATGCGCGCCGCCCGCATCGCCTCCAGCGCGGTCGCGGTGGCTCTTCGCGACCGGTCACAGCCACCGTCGCTCCCGGCTGGTACCGCGCCGGGAACCCCCAGGCACAGGGCGGTGGAGGCCACGTTCGACAGGACGACCCCGGCGGCCGCCCAGACATCGCGGGTCGAGTACTCCCCGTCTGCCGAACCGGGCAGGAACGCCGCCCGGACCACCGCGGCGGCGACCCGGCCGAGCGGCCGGGACGCGTCCAGGCCGTGCGCGTCCCCCACCGCCTCCCGGGCCAGGATGGCCAGCGGCTGCTCGGTGGCCGGCAGCCTCTCGAGCACCGCGGCCACGCTCCGCACCAGGCGCGCGGCTGTCGCGGGTGCCGACGAGGCGGAGGTACGGGCGGCCTCGGCCCCCGCCGCACGTTTGAGCCCACCGGCCCTGCACCAGGTGTCCCACCACGCGGCGAGCCCGGGGAACCGGCCCGTCGCGGGCACCAGGTCGGCACGGGCCGCGTCCCAGGCGGCAGCCTCCCGCGCCCGCTCGACCGCCCGGTCGACCACCGGCCCGCTCACCGTCTCCACGGCGTCGGCGAGGCCGGCGGGCCATGGACCGCGGCGCAGGATCTCCTCGACGACGACGAGGTCCACCCGCAGCGCGGACGCGGGGCGCCTCGGCCGTCCCACGAGCTGCACCGCGGCGGCGCGCTGCCCGTCGGTCGGGTCGGTCAGCCGGACGACGCCACGCAGGGGTTCGTCACCGGCGGTGAGGATCCGCGCACGGACGCGGGAGACGAGCCAGGCCATCTCGGGGACGCCCAGCAGCCGGTCCAGCGCGGCCCGGTCACCGCCGACACTCCCCGACGCATCCTCCGTCATCCGAACAGGGTCACCTCGTCGGGGGCGCTCGTGGCCCCCTCACCGGCCCGTGCCGTCGGGTCCACCTCACCGTCCCGGTAGCGTCGGCGACCGTCCCACCGCCAGCGGGTGACGCCCACGGCGTCGACCCCGTCGACGCGGGAGAGCTGCGCGATCGCGAGGCCGGGCACCTGCGGGTAGCAGCCCCACTCACGCTCGCTGGTCATCACCACGTCGAGGTCGAAGGTGGCCAGCAGGCCCATGGACTTGGCCCGGGAGTCGTCGTCCACGCCGGCGAACGCCTCGTCGAGCAGGATGAGCCGCGGGGCGTGGGCACCAGCCGAGTTGTAGTGCGCCGAGGCGGCGGCGAACAGCGGCACCGAGACCGCCAGCGCCCGCTCGCCGCCCGACGCCGGACCGGACGCCGAGCGCCACGTCCCGTTCTGCCAACGCTCGACGACGAAGGTGTGCCAATGCCGGTAGTCCAGCGCCTGCTCCAGGTGCTCCTGCCAGCTGCCGGCCGGGTCGGCCTGGCGGACCTCGGCGATCCGCGCCTGCAG
The DNA here is from genome assembly GCF_054605595.1 of Georgenia sp. Taxonomy (NCBI): domain Bacteria; kingdom Bacillati; phylum Actinomycetota; class Actinomycetes; order Allobogoriellales; family Allobogoriellaceae; genus Georgenia; species Georgenia sp. The sequence goes on from NZ_JBTSDU010000029.1 coordinate 23,464, forward strand.
GAAGTCCCCGATCGCGGCGCGGTCCCGCGCCGTCCAGGTGGCGTCGGAGCGGACCATCAGGTCCCGGGCCGCCGACAGGCCGACCGGACCGTCACCGCGTTCCCGCCACCTCATCCGCAGCTGCATCCCGGTCGAGGTCTTGCGGTCGGCCAGCTCGCGATTCATCCGGTCGATCTGTTCCTCGGCGGTGAGCAGCAGCTCGTGCAGGTGCCCGGCCACCTCGTTGACGAGGTGGTTCTCGAGGATCTCCCGCTCGCGGGCGCTGAGCAGGCGCTCCCGCTCCGCGACGTCCTCGGCCAGCCGATCCGCCAGCCGGTCGACGTCGACCTCGCCGTGGAGGTAGCGCACCCGCACCACGAGCACGTCCCCGTGCTGCTCGACGAAGGCCGTGTGCCCGTGCCGGCTCATCTGCGCGCCGAGCTCCGTCGCCGCGCCGGACACACGCTGCTGGGCACGGCCCCACGCGCCGTCCGACTCGTCGACCTCGTGGAGCTGCTGCTCGGCGGTGCGGGACAGGCCCAGCGCGGCGGTGAGGTTCCATCCCTCCGGCTCCTCCGTCGCCGGGACGGCCAGGTCGGGCAGCGCGACCCGCAGCAGGCCGGTCCCGGCGAACACCCGCAGCGCCTCGATCGTCGCCTCGCGCGTGACCGCGGCCTCCTCGCGACGCTCGTCGAGGCCACGGACGTTCTCCACCAGGCGCCCGTGTCTCGCCGCGGCGGTGAGCTGCTCCTTGGCGATCCCCCGGAGCTCCCCCGCCACTCGGTCCAGCGCGGCGGTGGTCTCACCGAGCCGGGCCTGCAGCTCGGCCACCGATGCCCCGACGGTGGCGTGCAGCGCCTCGTACCTCGCCCGCAAGGCGGCGGCCCGTGACCGCAGGTCCCGGTGGTCCGTCTCGCGCCGCGCCAGGGCCTCGGCAGCCTCGCCGGCCCGTTCGGCGGCCTGCTCCTGCGCGGTCGCCGCGTCCGCGGCCGAACGTGCCGCCCGGCGGGCCTCGATGAGCGCCACCTCGTAGGAGTTCACGGCGCCCAGGGCATCCTCGGTCTCGGCGGCTGTGGTGCCGACGCCGAGCTGTGCGGCCTGGTCGGTCAGCTCGTCGACGGCCCGGGTGGCCGCCGCGGCGGCGCGCTCCCAGGCGTCCTGGGCCGCTGCGGCCTTGCCCTGGGCCCGCTCCAGCTCCCGCTGCGCCGTGGCGACGTGCTCGTGCGCCCGGCCCACCTCGCGCTCGAGCCGGGCGGGGTAGGCGGCGCGCTCATCCCGCACCCGCTCCGCCTGGCGGTCGGCCGCGGCCACCCGCTCGCGCGCCGCCGTCAGCTCACGGTGCAGGTCCTCGGCCCGTGTGCGGAGCGCGGCGAGCAGCTGGCGCCGGTGCGCCGCGCGCGCGCCGGCGCCGAGGAACTCGGCCCGCTCCTTGGCCCAGGAACCGCGCGCCGGCCCGGAGCCCCAGCGGCCGTCGCCGTCCACCCACCAGGTGGCGCCCGAGGCCGCACCCCACCCGATCCGGCCGAGCACGGCCGCGACCGCGTCCGCGCCGACCGGACTGTCGGGTCCGGTGGCGGGCACCAGCACCTCGGCCAGCGAGACCGCCGCGTCCGGTCCCGACGGTCCGAGCACGACGTCGTCCTCGGCCGTCAGGGCGCCGTCCGGGAACACCCAGGCGTCCAGCAGGCCGGCCGACTGGAGCGCGGCCTCGACGCCGGCGCGCTCGGCGTGCGGCACCGTGTCCGCGAAGTCGGTCAGCCACCACAGCGGAGCACCGAGCCGACCCTGCCGGGCGCGGTGGTCCCGCCCGGGGGACGGCGGCGGCTCGGGGTCGTGCCCGGCCTCCAGGCCGGCGATCTCCGCGCGGACCCCGGCCAGCTCCTCCGCCAGCCGCTCCGCCGCGTGCTCGGCGTCGGCGCGCTCCCGGCCGGTGCGCCCGAGCGCCGTCGCGACGGCCCGGTCGAGCGCGGTCGGCACGGGCGGTTCGCCCGACATGCTGCGGGCCCACCCCTCGGCCAGGTCGGCGAGCTCGTCCGCCCCGGCGTCGAGGGCGAGTGCGGTCAGGGCGCCCACGTGCTCCCGGACCGCGGTGCGGTAGGCCGTCACGGCGGCGGCGACCACCTCGCCCGCGGCGGAGTGCTCCTCGGCGCGGGCGGCCGCGTCGCTCTGTGCCGCATCGAGGGCCCGCTGCTCGCGGTCGGCATCCGACCGGGCCCGGTGGGCCGCGTCGACCAGCCGACGGACGTGCCGGAGCTGCTCGCGCCTGCGGGTCAGCGCCCGGCCCGCGGCGTCGGCGTCCCGCGCGATCGCGGGGTGCTCCGCCTGGAGCCCGGCGGCCGCGGCGAGCCGGGTGGCGGCCACCTCGTGCCGGCGGGCCTCGGCGGCCCACTCCTCGTGCCGGCGGGCCGTGGCGGCGGCGTGCTCGCTATCCTTGCGGGCCATCGCGGCCGCCCGCTCCGCCTCGCTCCGGGCGTCGGCAGCGCGCCGCTCCGTCTCGGTGGCCTCGCGCGAGGCTTGGTCCAGGCGGTCGGCGTCGCGCATCTCCGGGCTCGTCCGAAGCGCCTGCTCCCGGCCCTGCAGACCGCTCTGCCGCTCTGTGGCGTCCTCCTGCAGCCGGGCGAGCCGCTCGACCTCCTCCGTGGCGCCGTCGAGCTGCTCCTCGGCCTCGCGCAGGTCCCGGCCGGCGTGCTCATAGGCCGAGTTGGCCAGGCGCACCGCCGTC
>NZ_JBTSDU010000030.1:0-25717 GCF_054605595.1 Georgenia sp.
CAACCGACCGTCGAACCACAGGACGACACGACTCTGGGCGGACATGGGGGCACTGTGTCACGGCTCACCCCGCCAGACCAGGCTCCCGGTTTGGACTTTGCCCGACGTCCTGGTTTAAAGTTCTGGAGCGCCGCCGGTGAACGTAAGGTTCACCGGAGGAGCACATGCGGATGTGGCTCAGTTGGTAGAGCATCACCTTGCCAAGGTGAGGGTCGCGGGTTCGAGTCCCGTCATCCGCTCGGAGGCACCACCACCCGGTGGGGCACCAGCCTCAGGGTGGCGTGGCCGAGAGGCGAGGCAGCGGCCTGCAAAGCCGTATACACGGGTTCGAATCCCGTCGCCACCTCGCTTCGACGTAGTACCTGGGCGATTGGCGCAGCGGTAGCGCGCTTCCCTGACACGGAAGAGGTCACTGGTTCGATCCCAGTATCGCCCACCAGCATGACCGCAGGTCAGAGGCCCTTTCAGGGCCTCTTTCATGTCCGCGTGCAACAAGAACATCTCTCGTGCCGGCCACGGTCTGCCGGGCCGGTGCGCACCGTTGACCGTCCGGGAGTCGAAGCCTCGCCCATCCCCGCAGGGGGATGGGCGATCGGGGCCCTGGTCTTCTTCGGGGGGCGGTGCGTCACGGTGGTCGCGATGGGCGTGGTGACGGTGACCTGAGGTGAGTGGGCGGGGGTCGAGGATGGTCAGTCTGGCCGCGGCTCCTCTTGGTGACGGTTGGTCCAGGGTCATGGCCGTCAGGGGACGATGGGTCGCCTGGAAGCGTGCCCCCTTCCCCGGGGCGCACGGGACGGGGACGGGTGTCGCGCCCCCATCCCCGCCGCCCCGATCGACACCCTCGTCGCCCCGACGAGGGTGTCGAACCCCTATTCGTCCTCTGTGGCGGGCCCTGGGGGCTCCGTGCCGGCGCCGCGGGAGTGCAGCACGTCGCCCACGAAGAAGTCATACAGATAGACGCCGATGACACCGCCGATCAGGGGCCCGACAATTGGCACCCAGAAATACGCGGTGAACGAACCGGAAACCGTTCCCGGCAACGCTACGTCACCCCAACCGGCCATCCACGCGAACAGGCGGGGGCCGAAGTCACGTGCGGGGTTGATGGCGTATCCGGCGTTCGCACCGAACGAGATACCGATCGCGGCAACCGCGATACCGATCATGAACGGGCCCATGTTGGCCTTGACAGCGGAGTTCCGAACGTCGATGACAGCGACCACCAGGAGGACGAGGAACGCGGTGCCGACGATCTGGTCGATCAACGGGCCGATCATTCCACCGTTGAAGTATGGCGCAGGGAAGGTCGCGAAGATCGAGAACGAAGCCAACCCGCCTGCCGAGTCTCGCGTCACATTCGACGCCTCGTTGAAGGCATCGATGGCGTCGTGGTACACGAGGTAGACCAGCGCTGCTCCGGCGAACGCACCGGCGAGCTGCGCGCCCCAGTACGGCAGGACCTTGCGCCAGGCGAACTTTCTGCGTATCGCGAATGCCAAGGTCACAGCGGGGTTGATGTGAGCACCGCTCACCCCGCCGGCGATGTACACCCCGAACGCCACGGCGAAGGCCCACCCCCATGCGATCAGCAGCCAGTCGCCGGCAGCCTGGAAGATGACGGTGGGGCCGGCGGTGCGCCCGGACCCCGGCAGCGCCGCGACCGTCATGGCCACGACGCCGTCCCCGAAAGCCAAGAGGACGAAGGTCCCCAGGAACTCGGCGAGCACCTCGCCCCATGTGCCACCCATGCGCTTGAGCGAACTGCCGTGACGGAGCGCCGTACGTAATGGTGTGATGTCGCTCACAGTAGATCTCCTTGACTCGGTGAATCCACCCTTTCCTGGCGGTGAGCCGTGCGCCGTCACAGCCGAGACTGCAGCTGTTCGCCTGAGGTCGACACACCGGCTTCATACCCGCAATGCGGCCTGGCGCTATCCAGCGGCGTCATGCCACCAGTCTCCGTGGACCGACGCTCGCCGCGCGGGTCCGCGACGAGATCGCGCGTCATTGCCACGATCAGTTCTCCACTCGCTGCACCCCGGTATGCCGAGGTGTCCAGAATCTTGGCGCCGACCGAGGCCGACGTTCCGGATCGTACGCCCGGCGTCCACCACGCGCCATGGATGATCCTTTGCCATCGCCGTCGCACCCGGGCGGCGCCACGACGGGCAGCCGTTGCCCCAGTTGCTCGACGGGGATCCGCGTCCCCCGTCGGGGCGATCGCCCACCCGGACACGACCGGACAAGGTCCTGGGCGAGAAGGTGGGTGCATTCGACCGACCGTCGGATCGGACCTCGGTCCCAGGCTCTGACCAGCACTCCTGTCACCAGCCGAGTGTGGCAGTCGTCTCGGGGAGAGGTTCCGGTTCGCGGGCGGCCTCGGCGAACGCGCGCATGGCCATCACCAGCTCGTCGCGGCGCGTCCGGGGCATGTCGGCGACGATGCGGGTGATCTCCTCGCGTCGCTTGGCGGTGACCTGCCGGACCAGTCGCCGGCCCTCGTCGGTGACACCCAAGAGCACCTCGCGGCGGTTGGTGGGGTTGTCCCGTCGAGTGACCATGCCGGCGGTGAGCAGCCGGTTGATCATGCGCATCGCCGTCGAGGAGGTCACCGACAGCAGGTCGGCGAGGCTGCTGAGGTTGATCTCCTCGCGGTTGTCCAGCACGACGAGGGTTCGGAACTGCGTCACGGTGACGGTGTCCTCGACCTCGGCGAGCGATCGTGCCGAGACTCCGACGAGCACGCGTGACGCGGTCAGGACAGCGGTGACGAGCTCGTCGATGTCCCCGAACGCCGGCTCGGCAGGGAGGTCCGGGGGTGTTGGCTCGGTCACTCTGGCTCCCCTTCGTAACGGTGCCCAGTGCAATGGTTGCATAATCTTATTGTGAAGATTCGCCGCACGACGACCACACCACACTCCCTGCGGGTTCCTGTGCCGGACCTCGTACCGATGCAGGCGGGCATGGCGCACCTGCTCACGGCGCTCCGTTCGTCGCGGATGGGCCTGCTCGTGCTCGCCCTGGGTGTCGGTGCCGGAGCCGGCGGCGCAGCGATCGTGTTCCGCTGGCTGATCATCGTGTTCACCCTTGCCCTCTCGGGCCATGCCGACTACGCGGGGCTCGGTCCCGTCGCCAACCCGCACGTGCCGGGCCTGGGCCGTTGGTTCGTCATCTTCGCACCCGTGGTCGCCGGGCTGCTGTACGGGCCGCTCGTCCACTTCTTCGCCCGCGAGGCCCGCGGGCACGGCGTGCCCGAGGTCATGTACGCGGTCGCGCGGCGCGGGGGACGGATCGCCCCCCAGGTCGCCGCGGTCAAGGCACTGGCCTCGGCCCTGTGCATCGGCGGCGGCGGCTCGGTCGGACGCGAGGGACCGATCGTGCAGATCGGGGCCGCGCTCGGCTCGACGTTCGGACGTGCCCTGAAGATCACCGAGCCGAGGATGAAGGTCCTCGTGGCCTGTGGGGCGGCCGGTGGCATCGCGGCGACGTTCAACGCACCACTTGCCGGGGTGTTCTTCGCGATGGAGCTCATCCTGCTGGGCGACTTCACCGCGCAGTCGTTCGGCATGGTGGTCCTCGCGTCGGTGACCGCAAGCGTGATCGGCAGGGCCGTGCTCGGCGACACGGCGTTCTTGCAGCTGCCGACGTTCACCGTCGACAACCTCACCCAGTACGCGTTCTTCGCGCTGCTCGGCCTGCTGGCCGGGGTGATCGGCGTGGCGTTCACCCGGATCCTCTACTTCATCGAGGACATCTCCGACCGGTTGTGGCGTGGACCGGAATGGCTGCGCCCCGCCATCGGCGGCTTCGTCCTCGGTGGGCTGCTCCTGGTGCTGCCCGAGATGTACGGAGTGGGTTACCCGGTGCTCGGCAAGAGCATCGCCGGCGCCTACACCATCGCGTTCCTCGTCCTGCTCCTGTTCGGGAAGATGGTCGCCACCTCCCTGACGCTCGGGATCGGAGGGTCCGGCGGGGTCTTCGCGCCGAGCCTGTTCATCGGGGCGATGCTCGGCTCGGCCTACGGCCAGCTGCTCCATGTCATCGCCCCCGACGTCGCGGGCGCCCCGGGCGTGTACGCGCTGATCGGCATGGGCGCGGTGTTCGCCGGCGCGGCCCGCGCGCCGATCACCGCCGTGATCATCCTGTTCGAGCTGACCGGTGAATACACGATCATCCTGCCGATGATGGTCGCGATCGTCCTGGCCAGCGCCATCAGCCACGTCCTGGCAACGGACAGTATCTACACCGCCAAGCTGCGCCGCCGCGGCGTCGACATCAGCGTCTCACCGCAGGCAGAACAGATGGCCGCCATCACCGTCGGGCAGATCATGGAACCGGTGGGGCCGTGCCTGCAGGACAGTGCCGCGCTGCGTGACGCCGCTGGTCTGCTCAGCCGCGCCCCGCACGGTCAGCTGCCGGTCCTGGACGCCCACGGCCGCTACCGCGGCATCGCCACCGCGCACGCCGTCGCCGACACGCTCGCCGATGGTGAGCACAACCGGGCGACCGTGGCCTCCGTCGTCGAGCTGCCTGACGCCGTCACCGTCTCCGACCACCTCGCCGACACCCTCACCGCGCTCGAATCCACCCCCGGAGCCATCCCCGTCCTCGACGACGACCGCGCCAACCTCATGGGCTGGCTCAGTCACCAACGCGTGCTCAGCGTCCTGCGCGGGCTCCCCGACGATGCTCGCCCGATGGCATCCACCTCCTCGTAGTGCCGATCACGTCGGCGGCGCACCGCGGGCACGCCCGCTTCCTGAATGTTTCCATCGCCAGGTCACGAGTCCGGCGCCGTCCCGGATCCTTCACGGCGTTCGACCCTTCACGGCGTTCTTGGACACGGATCACCGCAACCCGACCGTGGCCAGGGCAAGGACGTCGAGGGCGGTCGTGGAGTCGCGGAACAAGTGGATCGTGGCGATATCGCCCGGGTGGGCACCAGGAGGACTCGGACCTCCCGGCAGGGCCCCGTCAGTCGGTCGGCACGTCCCACGCGCGACGGGCGAAGACCGCGTCGAGCGGCGTGTCGAAGACGTGGTTCGTGTAGTTGCTGATCGTCTTGACCGCAATCGCCAGGATGATCTCGAGCACCTGCACCTCGGAGTAGCCGGCCGCCAGGAACGCCGCGAGGTCGCCGTCGGAGGGTCGACCCCGGGTGTCCGTCATCACCGTGACGAACGCGTTGAGCGCCTGAAGCCGCGGGTCGCCGATCGGGTCTCCCGTTCGGATCGCGTCGGTCACCTCGGTCGGGACCGTGTTGCGGTCAGCGATCGCACTGTGCACACCCATGCAGTACGCGCAGGCGTTGAAGCGGCTGATCGCCAGGAAGACGACCTCCTGCTCGGCCGGGGAGAAGCCCGACCGCTTCCGGAACTCGTCGTAGCCGAACCGATAGGTGCCCAGCAGTCCCGGGGAGTTCGCCATCGCGGCGTACATGTTCGACACCATCCCGGACTGAGCCTTGGCCGACTCGAGGATCTCGCGGCTCGCGTCCGGGCTCTCGGCCGGGGTCAGCCTGCCGAGCGTGGTCAGGTGGGCGTGCGTCGTCACAGTGAGGACCCTTCGTCGGCGGTTCGCAGTCGTGCGCTACAGAGCCAGGCTTAGCAGGCCGCGAGCAGTTTGTCGAGCGCCCGCTACACAATCTGCGTCGAGGTTCACTACGCTCGCAGGATGAAGACGACCCCGCCGAGCCACACCGCGCCGAGCCACGCCGGGCGCCCACGGCAGTTCAGCGTCGACGACGTGCTGGACAAGGCCGTCGAGCTCTTCTGGCGCAGCGGGTATCGCAACACCACCACGCGCGACCTCGAGGCCGCCCTGGGGGTGACGCAGTCGAGCCTGTACCACGCGTTCGGCTCCAAGTCCGGTCTCCTCGAACTCGTCCTGGACCGCTACCAGTCCGACGTGCAGGAGACCCTGCTCGCTCCACTGCGCAACGCCCAGGACGGCGGCGCGGGGCTGGCAACGTACTTCCGCGACCTCGGCATCCGGATGTCCACGGACGGGCGGGGCTGTCTGATGGTCAACCTCATGGTCGACGAGGCGCCGACCGATCCCGCCGTCGCGACGCGCACCGCGACACACCGCGCCCGGGTGCGCTCGGCGCTGCGGGTCGCGGTCCACCGCGTATCGGGACGGGCTCCTGCTGAGACCGTCGACCAGCGAACCGACCTGCTGCTCGCCGCAACGCTCGGCCTGAACCTCGCCGCGCGCGCCGGCGCCACCGCGACCGAGCTCAGCGGCATCGTCGCCGGGATCACTGGCGAGATCGCGTCCTGGGACGTGCCCACGTCGCCATAAGCGGCGGCCGCGGGGCTGCCTGAGGCACTCGGGCCCGACCGCCTTCACCCCCGGGGCCGGCCCGCCCTCTCCGCCGGCCCGGATCCACGGGGCTGCCCTCCGGCGCCGGTCAGGCTTCCTTCTGCCGCCGCTCCGACTTGATCCGGGCCTCCTCGGCGCGGACGTCGGCGTGGATCTTGCGCTCCGCCCGCAGCCAGCCCGGCATCTCCTCGAGGAGCGTCTTGATCTCCGCGGTCGTCAGGGACTCGGTCACGTCGGCCCGGGTCAGGCCGGAGACGGAGACGCCGAGCCGGCGCGCGACCTCCGGGCGGGGGTGCGGTCCGTTGCGGCGCAGCGCTGCCAGCCACTCCGGGGGATCGGCGTTGAGCTCGTTGAGCTCCTCGCGCGTGACGAGGCCCTCCTGGAACTCGGTCGGGGTCGCCGAGAGCAGCACCCCGAGCTTCTTCGCGGCGGTCTGGGGCTTCATCGTCTGCGGCTTCGGCGTGCTCATGCCTGAAGGGTATGCGCTGACCGGGCCGGGCCACGTGCGGTGCCCCGGCCCGGCGCACCGTAGCCTCGTGCTGGGCCCGCTCCGGGCGTGGGCGAAGGAGGAACGGTGGACACGACCGACGCAGGACCGACGAGCGAGCCGTTCCGCGTCCGCTTCGTCCCCGGTGTCTCGCCCGGCAGGTGGCTGCGCACGTGGGGCGAACGCATGCCCACCGTCGAGCTCGACGCCGCGCTCGTCGAGGAGGCCGACCAGGTGGCTGTGCTGCGTGCCGGGGCCGCCCACATGTGCTTCGTGCGCCTGCCGGTGGACGGCCACGGCCTGCACGTCATCCCCCTCTACGAGGAGGTCCCGGTGGTCGTGGTGGCCAAGGACCATCCGGTCGCTGCCTTCGCCGAGGTGGACGTCGCCGATCTCGCCGACGAGCACCTCCTGCAGGATCCCGACGACGTCCCCGCCTGGCGCGACGTCGCCACGGAGCTGGTGGCCGGCACCCGCCGGGCCGTACCCGCCATGACGACGCAGCAGGCGATCGAGGTGGCCGCCTCGGGTGCGGGGGTCGTCGTCGTCCCGCTCTCGCTGGCGCGCCTGCACGACCGCAAGGACGTGGTGCACCGCCCGGTGCACGGCGTCGCGCCCGCCGCGGTGGGACTGGCGTGGCGCGTCGACGACGACGACCCGCGCATCGAGGCCTTCATCGGGATCGTGCGCGGGCGCACGGCCCGCAGCTCGCGCGGGGGTGCCGCGGAGCCGGCCGGCCGGACCGGCGCGGCGGACGTGAGCCGGCGGAAGCCGCCGCGCCCTAACCGCCGGGGGCGCGGGCGACGCTGAGCGGGATCGGCGCGTGCGGCCGCGCGGCCGTTCGCCGCGCCTACACGAGCTCCAGCTCGTACCGGTCCCCCACCGGGGTGAACCCGATCCGCTCGTAGTAGGGCTCGCGCACCCCAGAAGCGGTGACCACCTTGTGGTAGCCCGCCCGGCGCAGCACGTCGGAGGAGTGGAAGACGAACTCCCCGGGAGTGAAGTCCCGGTACTTCTCGGTGACGTAGTCCAGGTCCACCTGGGCGACGCCGTCGGCGGTGGCGTGCAGCAGCACGTAACCGACCGTCTCGTCGCCGCGCATGACGAGGAAGGCCTCGCCGTCGGCCGCCGGGCCCTGGAACGACGGCGTGAACCGGTGGACGTCGTCGGCGTGGAGCGTCAGCAGGTGCTCGAGGTAGTCGCCGTCGGGGTCCGTGCGCACCACCGCGTACTCGGCGGTGTCGTGCCGGCGCCGCAGCAGCTTGGCGAGGTTGTAGACCTGGACGGCGGAGAGGACGACGTTCAGCGCCACCACCGGCCACACGCCGAGGACGCCGTTGTAGAAGACCTGGATGACGCTCCCGATGAGGTTGATGACACGCAGCCGCAGGATCCGTTGCTGCATCATCGACCAGACGACGATGGCCGAGCCGAGCCAACCGATGATCTCCAGGACGGGCATCTGCCGGCCTCCTCTCCGTGGCCCGCGTCCCGCGCGTGCCGCCCCAGGATCATGCCATCGCGACCAGCGTGCCGCCGAACCGCGCTCCGCGCGGTGCACCGAGGGCACTCGGCACCCCCCACCGCTCCGGCCGCAACCGTCGCCGTGTGTGGGCCGGGCGTGGTTGTCTAGGTAGCATGCAGATCTGGCCCGGTCGGCCCTACCCCCTGGGCGCCACCTATGACGGTTCCGGCACCAACTTCGCCATCTTCTCCTCTGTCGCGGAGCGCGTCGAGCTCTGCCTCGTGGACGACGACGACACCGAGACCCGCGTGGACGTCACCGAGGTCGACGCCCACGTGTGGCACGCCTACCTCCCGGCGGTGCGGCCCGGGCAGCGATACGGCTACCGCGTCCACGGCCCGTACGACCCGGCGAACGGGCACCGGTGCGATCCCAGCAAACTCCTCCTGGACCCCTACGCCAAGGCGGTCGACGGCCGGATCGACGGCGACCAGTCGCTCTACTCCTACACGTTCGGCGACCCCGACGAGGCCCACACCGGGGACTCCGCCGGCCACACCATGCTGGGCGTCGTCATCAACCCGTTCTTCGACTGGGGCTACGACCGGCCGCCGAACCACGAATACCACGACTCGATCATCTACGAGGCCCACGTCAAGGGCATGACCCGGCTCCACCCGGACGTCCCGGAGGAGCTGCGCGGCACCTACGCGGGCATGGCCCAGCCGGCGGTCATCCAGCACCTCGTGGACCTCGGCGTCACGGCGATCGAGCTCATGCCGGTCCACCAGTTCGTCAACGACGCGCACCTGCAGGAGAAGGGTCTGCGGAACTACTGGGGTTACAACACCATCGGCTTCTTCGCCCCGCACAACCGCTACGCCGCCGCCGGCACTCGCGGCGAGCAGGTGGACGAGTTCAAGACCCTCGTGAAGGCGCTCCACGAGGCCGACATCGAGGTCATCCTCGACGTCGTCTACAACCACACCGCCGAGGGCAACCACATGGGCCCGACGCTGTCCTTCCGCGGCATCGACAACGCGTCGTACTACCGCCTCGTCGAGGACGACAAGGCGCACTACTTCGATACCACCGGCACGGGGAACTCGCTGCTCATGCGCTCCCCGCACACGCTGCAGATGATCATGGACTCGCTGCGGTACTGGGTGCAGGAGATGCACGTCGACGGGTTCCGCTTCGACCTCGCCTCCACCCTCGCCCGTGAGCTGCACGAGGTGGACCGGCTCTCGTCGTTCTTCGACATCATCCAGCAGGACCCGTTCATCTCCCAGGTCAAGCTCATCGCCGAGCCGTGGGACGTCGGCGAGGGCGGCTACCAGGTCGGGGGCTTCCCGCCGCTGTGGACCGAGTGGAACGGCCAGTACCGCGACACTGTCCGGGACTACTGGCGCGGTGAGCCGTCGACCCTCGGCGAGTTCGCCAGCCGCATCGCCGGTTCCGCGGACCTGTACGAGCACACCGGACGCCGCCCGGTCGCCTCGATCAACTTCATCACCGCCCACGACGGCTTCACGCTGGCCGACCTCGTCTCCTACGACGAGAAGCACAACGAGGCCAACGGCGAGGGCGGTGCCGACGGCGAGTCCTTCAACCGGTCCTGGAACTGTGGCGCCGAGGGCCCCACCGAGGATCCCGCGATCATCGACCTCCGGGCGCGCCAGCGGCGCAACTTCCTCGCCACCCTCCTGATCAGCCAGGGTGTGCCGATGATCGCGCACGGCGACGAGCTCGGCCGCACCCAGCAGGGCAACAACAACGTCTACTGCCAGGACAACGAGCTCTCCTGGATGAACTGGGACCTCGACGAGAGCCGCGCCGCGTTCCTGGACTTCACGCGCCGGACGATCGCGGTCCGTAAGGACCACGCCGTGCTCCGCCGGCGCCGCTTCTTCGCGGGTTCGCCCGACCACGGCGGGGAGTCCGAGATCGGCGACATCGAGTGGTTCACCCCCGACTGCCAGGACATGACCGAAGAGGACTGGAGCCTCGCCTACGCCCGGTCGATGATGGTCTTCCTCAACGGCCAGGCGATCCCCGAGCCCGACACCCGCGGCGAGCGGATCGTCGGCGACTCCATCCTCGTGCTGCTCAACGCCGATGCGAACCCGGTCACCTTCACCCTGCCCTCGGCCGACTACGCCGCGGGATGGGTCACCCTCCTCGACACGAACACCGACGAGCACGCCGGCACCGAGCACGAGGCGGGTGTGCCGCTGGACGTGGCGGGCCGCAGCGTCGTCATCCTGCGGAGCCCGCTGGCGGCGGACCAGTGAGCCAGGCCGGTCCAGGTCCGGGCGCGCACCCGGGCGGCACGCCCGGCGCCCCGGCCGGCCCCGGCGCCGGGCATCTGCCCGCCCCGGGCAAGCGGACACCGGTGAGCACGTACCGTCTCCAGCTCGGGCCCGACCGCACGTTCGCCCAGGCGGAGGCTGCGCTGCCCTACCTCGACGCCCTCGGCGTGACCGACGTCTACCTCTCCCCCGTCCTCACCGCCGCGCCGGGCTCCACGCACGGCTACGACATCGTCGACCACCGCCGCGTCAGCGACGTGCTCGGCGGGCGAGCCGGGTTGGCGTCCCTGGCCGCCGCCGCGCACGCGCGCGGCATGGGCGTGGTGGTCGACGTCGTCCCCAACCACATGGCCGTCCCCACCCCGGCGTGGCACAACCACGCCCTGTGGTCCGTCCTCACCCACGGCCCGGAGTCACCCTACGCGCGCTGGTTCGACATCGACCTCGACTCCCGCGACGCCGTCCTCATGCCCGTGCTCGGTCAGCGCATCGGCGACGTCCTCGCCGCCGGCGAGCTGACGCTGGAGCACGCCGTCATCCCCGGCGGGGCGGCGGACGGCTCCCCCCGGCCCGTGCTGCGCTACTTCGACCACGTCTTCCCCGTCCGGACCGGGACCGAGCACCTGCCGCTCGCCGAGCTCGTCGACCGGCAGCACTACCGCCTCGCGTACTGGCGGGTGGCGGACGAGGAACTCAACTACCGCCGCTTCTTCGACGTCGGCACGCTGGCCGCGGTACGGGTGGAGGACCCGGAGGTCTTCGACGCCACCCACGCCCTGCTGCTCGAGCTCCACCGGGCCGGCGTCGTCGACGGTTTCCGCATCGACCACCCCGACGGCCTGGCCGACCCGCGCGGGTACCTGCGCCGGCTCAGCGAGGCCACCGGCGGGGCGTGGATCGTGGCCGAGAAGATCCTCGAGGTCGACGAGGACCTCCCCGCCGACTGGCCCGTGGCCGGGACCACCGGCTACGAGGCCGCCACCCGCCTGCACGCCCTCCAGATCGACCCGGCCGGCTCCGGGCCGCTGGCCGCGCTCCAGCACGAGGTGACCGGGCAGAGCGCGAACCTCGCCGCGGTCGTCGAGAAGGCCAAACGGCAGATCGTCACGACGTCGCTCCAGGCCGAGGTGCACCGGCTCGCCACGCTCCTGGCCGAGATCTGCCACGACGACGTCCGGCTGCGGGACCACACCTTCCGCGGCCTCGTCGACTGCGTGAGCGAGCTCGTGGTCGCCTTCGAGCGCTACCGCGCCTACATCGTCCCGGGCGAACCGGCGCCGCCGTCGGAGGAGCGGGTGCTGCGCGAGGCCGCCGACCGGGCCCGGGAACGCCTCGACCCGGAGCGGCACGACACGCTCGACCTGGTCGTCGACCTGCTGCTCGGCGGTGAGGCGGGCAGCGCGGGCCGCACGCACGAAGCCCGCCGGGCCGAGCTGGTGGTGCGGTTCCAGCAGGTGTGCGGGGCCGTCACCGCCAAGGGCGTCGAGGACACCGCCTTCTACCGATGGACGCAGCTGGTGAGCCTGTGCGAGGTGGGCGGCTCCCCCGCGCGCTTCGGCATCGACGCCGACGAGCTCCACTCCTGGGCCGCGCGCACCGGCTCCACCTGGCCGGCCTCGATGACGGCCGGGACCACGCACGACACCAAGCGCGGCGAGGACGTCCGCGCCCGCATCGGCGTCGTCTCCGAGCACGCCCCGGCGTGGGCGTCGATGGTGCGCACGCTGCGCGCGGCCACCGCACCGCTGCGCCCCGCCGACCTGGACGGGCAGATCGAGAACCTGCTGTGGCAGACGCTGGCCGGCACGTGGACGGCGCAGGGCCCGATCTCCGAACAGCGCCTGCGTGACTACCTCCTCAAGGCCGCGCGCGAGCAGAAGTCGTGGACGACCTGGACCTCGCCGGACCTGCCGCGTGAGGAGGCGCTCGGTGACTACGCCGCCGCGCTGCTGATCGACCCCACGGTGACGGCGGCGTTCGTGGAGTGGGTCCGGCGCACGGCGCCGGCCGTGCGGAGCTCGGTGCTGTCCACGAAGCTGCTGCAGCTCACCGTGGCGGGCGTGGCCGACGTGTACCAGGGCAGCGAGGTCACCCAGACCTCGCTCGTGGACCCCGACAACCGCCGCCCGGTGGACCTCGCCGCCCTCCAGGCCCGCCTCGCCGCGCTCGACGGCGGTGTGCAGGCGAGCACGCTGGACGAGGAGAAGCTCCTGGTCACCGCGAGCGTCCTGCGTCTGCGGCGGCGCCACCCGGGCGCGTTCGTCGGCGCCGACTCCGGCTACGAGCCGCTCCCCACCACCACCGGGCACGCCGTGGCGCTCGCCCGCACCGCCGGCGGGGTGCCCGTGGCCGTGGCGGTGGGCACGCGCCACGCCGCTTCGACGGCTGCGGTGCACGGCCTGCCCGACGCCGCCGTCGTGCTGCCCGAGGGCACCTGGCACGAGCTGCTCACCGATCGCACCCTGCCCGGCGGCAACGTCCCGCTCGGCGACCTGCTCACCAAGTACCCGGTCGCGCTGCTGGAGCGGATGCCGTGAGCAGCCCCGGGCCCGGCGCCGTCCCCGCGGGAGCAGGGGCATGAGGTCCCCCGGAGCCGGGGTGCGGGTCTGGGCACCCGCCGCCAGGACCGTCGAGCTCGTCCTGCCCGTCCCGCCACCCGCGCCCGACGCCGCGGCCGCCGACGCGGTCCGGCTGCCCATCACACCCGGCCCGGGCGGCTGGTGGGAGGGTCCGGCGCTCCCGCACGGCACCGACTACGCGTTCTCGCTCGACGGCGGTGCGCCGCTGCCCGACCCGCGCAGCCCCTGGCAGCCCCACGGCGTGCACGCCGCCTCGCGGTCCTTCGACACCGCCGCACACCGCTGGTCCGACGCCGGCTGGGCCGGGCGCAGCGCCCTCGGCGCGATCGTCTACGAGCTGCACGTCGGGACGTTCACGCCCGGGGGCACCCTCGCCGCCGCGACCGAGCGGCTCGACCACCTCGCCGGCCTCGGCGTCGACCTCGTCGAGCTCATGCCGGTCGCCGCCTTCCCCGGCGTCGCCGGCTGGGGCTACGACGGCGTCGCGCTCTACGCCGTCCACGAGCCCTACGGCGGCCCGGCGGCGCTCCAACGGTTCGTCGACGCCGCGCACGCCCGCGGGATCGGGGTGTGCCTCGACGTCGTCTACAACCACCTCGGCCCGTCCGGGAACTACCTCAGCCGGTTCGGGCCGTACTTCACCCACCGGCACCACACCCCGTGGGGCTCGGCGGTCAACCTCGACGGCGACGGTGCCGACCAGGTGCGCGCGTTCATCGTCGACAACGCGGTGCGGTGGCTGCGGGACTTCCACCTCGACGCGCTCCGCCTCGACGCCGTCCACGCCCTGCTCGACGACTCCCCCCGCCACCTGCTGGCCGAGCTCTCCGACGCCGTCGCCGACCTCGAGCGCTCGGTCGGCCGGCCGCTCTCCCTCATCGCCGAGTCGGACCTCAACGACGTCACGACGGTGATGCCTACCGCCCGCGGCGGGCTGGGCATGACGGCGCAGTGGGCCGACGACGTCCACCACGCCCTGCACTCCCTGCTCACCGGCGAACGGCACGGCTACTACGTCGACTTCGGCACGCCACAGGTGGCCGCCAAGGCGCTGACCGACGTCTTCGTGCACGACGGCGGCTGGTCGACCTTCCGCGGCCGGGACTGGGGCGCGCCCGTGCCGGGCGACGTCGACGCCCGACGGTTCGTCGTCTTCTCCCAGGACCACGACCAGGTCGGCAACCGGGCCCTGGGCGACCGGCCGAGCCGGACGCTCAGCGACGGCCGGCTCGCGGGGTTCGCCGCGCTCGTGCTGCTCGGGCCGTACACGCCGATGCTCTTCATGGGTGAGGAGTGGGGGGCGCGCACGCCGTTCCAGTACTTCACCGACCACGCCGAGCCAGAGCTCGCCGAGGCCATCCGCCGCGGCCGCCAGGAGGAGTTCGGCACGCACGGGTGGGCCGAACTGTACGGCGGTGACGTCGTGGTCCCCGATCCGCAGGCGCCGGAGACGGTGGCGGCGTCCCGGCTCGACTGGAGCGAGCCGGACGCACCCCGGCACGCCCGCCTGCTCGCCTTCTACCGGGATCTCATCGCGCTGCGACGGGCCGAGCCCGACCTCTCCTCGGGCGACCGCGCGGCGACGTCGGTGGACGTGGCCGCGGACGGCACCTGGCTCGTCCTGCACCGCGGGTCGCTCGCCGTGGTCGTCAACCTCTCCGACCAGGCGGCGCAGGTGCCCCTCCCCGGACCGGGCGAGATCCTCCTCGCCTGGGCGCCCGCGGAACCCACCGGGTCGCCAGGCGGCGGGCTCCCGCTGACCGGCCACGGCGTCGTCGTCGCCAGGTGCGCGGGTGCCCGACCGCACGACCGTGCCACGCCGTGGGCGGCCTCGACGGCTCAGCCCGACTTGCGGCGGAACACCCGGCGCTGCTGACCCCCGTTCGCGGTGTGCGGGCCCTTGAGCGTGCCGCCACCGTCGGTGCCCGCATGGTGCTGGGCGTTCTTCTTGTCGAGGGCCGCGCGCATCTTCGCCTTCAGGTCCTCCTTGGACGCGCCCGTCCGGGGCGGGCCCTCGCCCGTGTCGGGACCGGGACCCGTTGTCTCATCCGTGTCGTTCATGCCGCCATCATCGTCGTTCATGCCGCCATCATCCGCTGCCGACGCCGTCGCCCGCCACCTGGTCTCGGGGAACCGCCCCGGTCAGGCCGCGATCGCGCCTCGCCAGCTCGCGGGCGCTGCGCACCAGACCCACCATGCGGCGCTTGAGCGCCAGCGCCGCGACGAGCGCGGCGTACCGGACCGGCTGGACGGGAACGTCCCAGGCGCCGTCGACCTCGGTGATCTCCGCGGAGAACTTGGTCTTGAAGTCGCGCACGCCGCGCAGCTGCGGGGCCCGGTCGGAGTCGACACCCATGAGGTCGAACGTGTGGACGCCGCAGGCCCGCAGCGTCGTGGCCATGTGCCACACGAGGAGGTCGGCCGCGCCGGAGCGGCGCCCCTCCGCGCTCGAGGCCGCGTAGTAGTAGGTGGCGTAGGGACCGTTGACGGTGACGATGCCCCAGGCGAGGGCGCGACCCTCCCGACGCGTGACGAACACACGGCAGTGCTCGGGCCCGAGGGCGTCGAGCATCGCCCAGTACGTCTCCTCGTCGGAGATGCCGAACCCGTCGCGACTCCCGGTCTCGACGAGCAGCTGGTACAGCTCGCCGAAACCTTCCCGGCTCAGCCCGGTCTCCTCGCCGGCGGCCATGGTCTCGTCCCGCATCGCCTTGCGGACGTCGCGCCGGCCGCGCTTCTTCATCGCGGCGAGCTGCTCCTCCTCCGCACGGGTGAGGTCCAGGACGACCGTGCGGTCGAAGGTGACCGTCTGCAGCAGCTCGTGCAGGTCCGGTGCCCGGTGCCGGGCGTGCAGCCGCACGAAGACCAGGCCGCGGTCCGCCCGCCGCACGCCGTCCACCAGGGCGAGGCGCAGCGCCCGCTCCCGCTCCGCCGTCGGCTCGGCGAACCAGACCGGGCCGTGCTTGGCCCACAGGTACCGGAAGCCGCGCCCGCGGAGCTCGGTCAGCGAGATCAGCGCCAGCAGCTCCGCGCCGTCCCACGCCCCCAGGCGCCGCCACGGCCACCGGCCGACGAGGCGGGCGTCGAAGCGGTCCCAGGCGGGCGTCTGCTCGAGCGGAACCTCCCGCCCGGCGCACAGGCGCAGGTAGGTCTCGTCGTCCAGGGCACGCAGGGAAAGCGTCATGACACTCCTCGAGCCGGTCAGAATCCGGTGGCGGTGGGGCGCGGGTAGTGGCGGCGCAGGGCGCGTACCTGGTTCACGCCGGCCAGGAACCGGTACGCGGTGCGCCGCGGGTTCCGGTCCGCAGGATAGTCGAGCGGGTGCACGGCCCGGCGGTGGCGCAGCACCCCGCGCACCTTCGCGCGCAGCGCCTGGTCGGTGACGTAACGCGGCAGGACGAACGTGGGCACGTACGCGAAGACGCCGGGCCGGGTCGCGATCTCGGGCTCGTGCGCCCGGCCGTGCACCAGGTCCTCGACCATGGCCCGCACCGGGTTGGCACCGCCCACGTTGATGTAGTAGTTGCCCCGGCCGATGCGGGGGTTGATGTCGAGCAGCCGGGCGACGCCGTCGCGCGGGTCGATCTTGAGGTCGACGCTGGCGAAGCCGCGGTAGGCGACGGCGCTCAGGACCCGGCGGACCGTGGCGATCAGGTCGGCGTCGTGGTCGACGAGCGCGATGCCGGCATTGCCGAGGTAGGCGGGTTGGTGCAGGCCCAGCAGCACCTGCCCCGACGCCGCGACGGTCATCTCCCCGCGGCTGTCGATGTAGATGTTCACGAGCCGGTTGTAGGTGTCGTCCCCGGGCACGAGCTCCTGGACGAGCATGTGCCCGCCGAACCCGGCGTCCTTGACCCGCTGGAGGATCGCGACGACGTCGTCGAGCGTGTGGGCGGCGAAGATCTTCCGGCGACCCGGGAACCGGAGGGTCTCGTACTCGCCGGACGTCGTGGGATTGACCACGACCGGCAGGGTGAGCGCGCCGACGGCGCCGGCCCAGGTGGCCCGGTCCGTGGCGGGGACGTCGATCGAGACGCTGCGCGGGCTGGCGACGCCCTCGGCGCGCAGGACGACGTCCAGGAGCTTCTTGTCCCCCACCCGGTCCAGGACCGTCTCGGGCGGCGTCGGCACGATGAAGCGGTCCTCGAACCAGGCTCGTTCGCGGCGGACCAGGTCGACGTGGTGCTCGACGTTGATCATGAGGACCCGGTCCGTGCCCGGGTGCTGCCGGGCGATGGTGTCCAGCGTGCGCTGCAGGCGGGCCTCGCCGGCGCCGGCGCCCAGGTAGACGTTGTCGATGATCGAGGAGTGGTCGATCGGCCCGCGGGGGGCCTCGCTGACGACGATCGAGCGGACGCCGTACGCCTCGTGGAAGGACCGTGCCATCGAGTACACGCCGACGTCCGTGCCGAGCAGGACCGGCACGAGCGGGCGGGATGTCATCTGCTTGGAAGTCCTCACATTGCCAGGCTCACGCCCCCGGGAAGGTCCCGGCCAGTCTAGCCAGGGCGGGTCCGCACGCCCGGCCCACGCCTACGGCGCGCCTCTCCGCCGCGCGGCGCCCGCGACCTAGCCTGGACGCGTGAAGGACGACGCCCCGGTGGCGCCCCCGGAGTTCGAGGATGCGCTGATGAGCCTGCGTGGCCATCGGCCGCGCCCCGAGTTCCACCTCGAGGAGGTCCCCGCACCCTCCCGCATCGCCCCCTACGCCCTGGCGCTGACGGGCGAGGTCAACCGCTCCACCACGATGGACCCGGACGAGCTGCTCGGGCACGGCCGGTTCGTGGTGCTGCACGACCCCGCCGGCCAGGACGCCTGGCACGGCGCCTTCCGGGTGATCGTGCTGGCCAAGGCCGCACTCGAGGAGGAGATGGGCGCGGACCCGCTCCTGGGTGAGGTCGGGTGGGCCTGGCTCACCGACGCCCTGGAGGGCGAGGGCGTGGGCCACCACCACCTCTCCGGCACGGTCACGCGCGTGCTCTCGGAGACCTTCGGCGGGCTCGAGCTGCGTGGCAGCGAGGTCGAGATCGAGGTGCGCGCCTCGTGGACGCCGACGACGGCGGATCTCGGGCCCCACCTGAAGGCCTGGGTGGCCCTCACGTGCACGGCGGCCGGGCTGGAGCCGCTCCCCGAGAACGTCACCGCCTTCCGGCGGCGGCACTGAGCGGATCATCACGCGCCGCGTCGAGCGGGTCGCACGCCGACCGGCCCCGCGGCGTCGTACGGTGATCGTCGTGCCTGATGTGATCGACGCCGTGACGCCCACCCAGCCGCCGGAGACCCTGGCCCGGGCGGGTGCCCTCCCGCCGGTGCCGCTCACCGAGCCCACCGACGGGGTCCCGCCCGTGATTGACGACGCCGCCGCGCTCGACGCCCTCGTCGGCGTGCTCGCGCACGGGCGCGGTCCGGTCGCCGTCGACGCCGAGCGGGCCTCGGGCTACCGCTACGGGCAGAGCGCGTACCTGGTCCAGCTCCGCCGGGCCGGCGTGGGCACCGCGCTGATCGACCCCGTGCCCCTGGACGACCTCGCGGGCCTGGCCGACGTCCTCAACCCCACCGAGTGGATCCTGCACGCCGCCGACCAGGACCTGCCCTGCCTGCGCGATCTCGGCCTGGCGCCGGTGGCGCTCTTCGACACCGAGCTCGCGTCCCGCCTGCTCGGCCGGGACCGGGTCGGTCTCGCCGCCGTCGTGGCGGAGAACCTGGGCTTCGCGCTCGCCAAGGAGCACTCGGCGGCCGACTGGTCCACCCGGCCGCTGCCGGAGCCGTGGCTGCGGTACGCCGCGCTCGACGTCGAGCTGCTCATCGAGCTGCGGGACACGCTCTCGAACCAGCTCGAGGACGCCGGGAAGCTGGAGTGGGCGCGGCAGGAGTTCGAGCACGTGCGCACCGCCCCACCGGCGCCCCCACGCACCGACCCGTGGCGGCGCACCTCCGGGCTGCAGGTCGTCAAGCACCCGCGCGGCCTCGCCGTCGCCCGCGAGGTCTGGAACGCCCGCGAAGATCTCGCCCGGCGCCGCGACCGCTCGCCCGGACGGGTCCTGCCCGCCGCCGCCATCGTCGCGGCCGCGCAGGCGATCCCCCGCACCGAGGCCGAGCTCGTGACGCTCCCGGAGTTCTCCGGCAAGGGCACCCGCCGGCACGCCGCCTACTGGCAGGCGGCGATCGACACCGCGCGCGCGCTGCCGGACGGCGCGCTGCCGCCGCGGCGCGCCGTGCGCGAACCCGGTCAGCTCCCCACGCCCCGGGCCTGGGCGGAGAAGAACCCCGACGCCGCCGGCCGGCTCGAGGCGGTCCGCACCGCCGTCCGCGGCGTCGCCGCCGAGCTCAGCCTGCCGCAGGAGAACCTGCTCTCCCCCGCCACCCAGCGGCAGCTCGCCTGGGACACGCCTCCGCGCCCCTCCGTCACGCAGATCGGCGATCGGCTGGCCGCGCTGGGGGCGCGGCAGTGGCAGGTGGAGCAGGTCGCCGGCCCGTTGCACCGGGCGCTCGCCGACCTCTGACGCGCGGGCGCTGGACACCCTCGTCCGACCCGGTCGGCGCCACCGTCCGGTAGCCTCCGACGAGTTACCTGAAACCGACAGTGTCGTCTACCCGGGGAGCCCGCGTGAGCCAGTCCGTCATGCCCTACACCGAACGCGTCACCGTGCTGACGTCCGCCGACGTCGCCGTCGCCGGGCTCGGCACCGTCGTCGTCCTCACCCTCGCCCCCGAGGACGGCACGGACCGCCCGTGCTCGCTCGGCCCGGTGGGCCTGGGGAACGTCGAGGCCGGGGTGCGCCGCGTCGCGGAACGTGCCCGGGCGGGTGAGGTGGACGCCGTCGTCCTCACCGGATCGGGACGGACCTTCCTCGCCGGTGCGGACCTGCAGAAGGTCCGCACCGTTCGCACGCTCGAGGAGGGGATCGAGCTGGCCCGCCACGGCCACCGGATCGTGGCCGCGCTCGCCGACCTGCCCGTCCCCACCCTCGCGCACCTGGGTGGCGCCGCCCTCGGCGGTGGCCTCGAGCTCGCGCTCGCGTGCGACTACCGATCGGCGACGGCGGATGTGCGCGCGATCGGTCTGCCGGAGACGCACCTGGGGCTCCTGCCGGGCTGGGGCGGCTGTACCACGCTCCCCCGGCTGCTGGGCCCCGACGCGGCGCTGCGCCTGATCATCGACGACCCCACCCACGGCAACCGGCTCCTCACGGCGGGCGAGGCGCTCGCGATCGGCCTCGTCGACGTCGTCCTGCCTGCCGCCGCGCCGCGCACCCCGGCCGCGACGCCGACGCCCCGCGACGCCGGCGTCGCCGCCCCGGACGGCGCGCCGAGCCTCGCACCAGGTGTGGCGGACGCCCTGGCCTGGCTGCGGGACGTCGTCGCCGGCACGGTGGCCGTCGCTCGCCGCGTGCCCGCCCCGGCCCGGGACACCCCGGACGACCCCGCCACCGACGAGGAGTGGCGCACCGCCGTCGACGCCCGCCACGCGCTGGTGACCGCCGCCACCGCGGGCGGCGCACCCGCACCCGCACTCGCGCTCAAGACCGTCGCGGCGTCGCGGACCCGGTCGCGCGCCGCGGCCTACGCGCTCGAGGACGAGGGTCTCGCGCACCTGATCATGTCCGACCCGCTGCGTGCCACGCTCTATGCGCTCGACCTGATGAGCCATCGCGCCAAGAACCCCGCCGGCCGCCCCCCGGGGGTGCAGCCACGCCCGATCCACGCCGTCGGAGTCGTCGGCGCGGGACTCATGGCCGGCCAGCTCGCCCTCCTGTTCGCGCGCTCCCTCGACGTGCCGGTGACCATGCGCGACCTCGACGACGAACGCGCTCGCCGCGGCCTGGCGGCGGTCCACGAGGACATCGACCGGCAGGCCGCCCGGGGCCGGATCACCGAGCCCGACGCCGCCCGCCTGCGGGAGCGGATCCGGGTGACCACGGAGCTGTCCGATCTCGCCGACGCGGACCTCGTCATCGAGGCCGTGTTCGAGGAGCTCACGGTCAAGCAGCAGGTCTTCGCCGAGCTCGAGCGGGTCGTCTCCGCGCACGCCGTCCTCGCGACCAACACCTCCGCCCTGTCGGTGACCGCGATGGCCGCCGGCCTGGCGCACCCGGAGCGGGTGGTGGGACTGCACTTCTTCAACCCGGTCGCGCGGCTGCCGCTCGTCGAGGTGGTCCGCGCGGGGCACACCGACGACGTCGCGTACGCCACCGCGTTCGCCGTCGCCGCCGTCTGCCGCAAGAACGCCGTCGCCGTCGCCGACGCGCCGGGGTTCGTGGTGAACCGGGTGCTCATCCGACTGCTCGGGGAGGTGCTGGGGGCGCTCGAGGAGGGCACCACCGTGGCCGCTGCGGATCGGGCGCTGGTGCCGCTGGGGTTGCCGATGGGTCCTTTCCAGCTACTGCAGCTGGTCGGGCCCGCCGTCGCGCTGCACGTGCTGCAGTCGTTGCGGGCGGACCTCGGCGAGCGCTACCCCGACTCCCCCGGCCTGGCCGGTGCCGTGGCGACGGGGCGGTCGTTCGTCCTCGCGCGGGGCCGGCCGAACGCGACGTCGCCGGTCGATCCCACCATCGGCGACCTGTTCGGCTCGCGCCCGGTGGCGGAGCCGCTCGACGCCGAGGGGGTGCTGGAGCGGGTGCGGCACGCCCTGGCCGAGGAGATCGACCTCCTGCTGGCCGAAGGGGTGGTCCCCGACGTCCGCGACGTCGACCTCGCCATGCTGTCGGGAGCCGGCTGGCCGCCGCACCACGGCGGGATCAGCCCCTACCTGGACCGCACGGGCGTGTCGGTGGAGGCGACGGGCCGGCGGTTCCTCCCACCGGGTGTGGCCGACGCGGCGACGACGTAGCGGGCCGGACCCGGGCGGCCCGCTGGTCCGACGACCCGGCCGTGATCAGTGGACCGTGAGCCCCCGCGAACGGAACTGGCGGCGGACCCGCTCGACGAGTGCCTCGTCCGGCACCGCCGTCTCACCGAGCTCGTAGGCCATGCCGAGGCGCTCCCACTTGTCCTTGCCCATGTTGTGGAACGGCAGCACCTCCACGCGCGAGACGGTGCGAAGGCCGACGACGTGGTCGGCCACGGCATCGACGTTCTCCACCGCGTCCGTCAGTCCCGGCACGAGGACGAACCGGATCCAGATCTCGGTGCCCCGGTCGGCGAGTCGACGGCCGAGGTCGAGCGTGGGCTGCAGGTCCCGGCCGGTGACGCGGTGGTAGGTGGCGGGGTCACCGGACTTGATGTCCAGCAGGACCAGGTCGACGTCGTCGAGCAGGGACTCCGAGGCATGAGCACCGAGGAAGCCGGAGGTGTCGATGGCGGTGTGCACGCCCATCTCCTTGGCGCCGCGCAGCAGCCGGGCGAGGAACGCGGGCTGCATGAGGGGCTCGCCCCCGGAGACCGTCAGTCCGCCCCCGGTGGCCCGGAAGACGGGCAGGTAGCGGCGTACCCGGGCGAGGAGCTCGTCGACGGCGACGGGCTCGCCGTCCTTCATCTTGAGCGTGTCGGGGTTGTGGCAGTACAGGCAGCGCAGCGGGCAGCCGGCCAGGAAGACCGTCATGCGCGTGCCCGGCCCGTCGACCGCGGTGACCAGCTCCCAGGAGTGCAGGGAGCCGACCTCGCCGGCTCGCACGGCGGCGATGTGCTCGGAACGGCCCATCTCCACCGCGACGGCGAGCCCACCGGTCCCGGCCGAGCGGCGCAGCCGGGGCACGGCGTCCTCGGGCACCGGCTCGTACTCGCCGTTGCTGCCGTCGGGGGCGACGACGCCGCTGGTCGGGGTATCGAGCGTGGCGGTCATACCGTCCTCCTGTGCTGCCGCCGGCCGGTCGAGCCCGCGCGGCGGTGGTGTCAGAGCGAGCCGTGGAAGGTGCGTGAGATGACGTCGAGCTGCTGCTCGCGGGTCAGTTTCACGAAGTTCACGGCGTAGCCGGAGACGCGGATGGTGAGCTGGGGATAGTTCTCCGGGTGCTCCATGGCGTCGTAGAGGGTGTCCCGGTTCAGCACGTTGACGTTCATGTGGTAGCCGCGCGAGCCCATGTAGGCGTCCATGAGCCCGACCAGGTTGGTGACCTGCTCGTCCTTGGTCCGGCCCAGCCCGGACGGCACGACCGTGTTCGTCAGGGAGATGCCGTCCTGCGCCTGGTCGTAGGGCAGCTTCGCGACGGACAACGCCGAGGCCAGCATGCCGTGGGTGTCCCGGCCGTTCATCGGGTTCGCGCCCGGCGCGAACGGTTCGCCGCCACGGCGCCCGTCGGGGGTGTTGCCCGTTTTCTTCCCGTACACCACGTTGGAGGTGATCGTCAGGACGGACTGGGTGTGCACCGCGTCGCGGTAGGTCGGGACCTCGCGGATCCTGGCCATGAACTTCTCGACCAGCGCTGCCGCGATCGAGTCGACGCGGTCGTCGTCGTTGCCGAAGGCAGGGAACTCGCCCACGATCTCGTAGTCCACGACCAGGCCGTCCTCGTTGCGCACCGGACGCACGGTGGCGTACTTGATGGCCGAGAGCGAGTCGGCGGCGACGGACAGGCCGGCGATGCCGCACGCGAGGGTGCGCAGCACCTCCTTGTCGTGCAGCGCCATCTCGAGACGCTCGTAGGCGTACTTGTCGTGCATGTAGTGGATGCAGTTCAGGGCGTCGACGTAGGTGCTCGCGAGCCAGTTCAGCAGCACGTCGTACTTGGCCACGACGTCGTCGTAGTCGAGCACGTCACCGGCCACCGGCGCCGAGACCGGGGCCACCTGCTCGCCGGAGATCTCGTCCCTGCCGCCGTTGATGGCGTACAGCAGCGCCTTGGCGAGGTTGACGCGGGCGCCGAAGAACTGCATCTGCTTGCCCACCGCCATCGGAGACACGCAGCAGGCGATGGCGGCGTCGTCGCCCCACGCGTCCCGGATGAGGCGGTCGGACTCGTACTGGATCGCGGAGGTGTCGATGGAGACCTGGGCGGCGAAGCGCTTGAAGCCCTCGGGCAGCAGCTCGCTCCACAGCACGGTGAGGTTGGGCTCGGGTGCGGGACCCAGGTTGTACAGGGTCTGCAGCATCCGGAAGGAGTTCTTGGTCACGAGCGGCCGGCCGTCCCGGCCGACGCCGCCGATGGACTCCGTGACCCAGGTCGGGTCGCCCGAGAAGATCTCGTCGTACTCGGGAGTGCGCAGGAAACGCACGATGCGCAGCTTGATGACGAAGTCGTCGATGAGTTCCTGGGCCCGCTCCTCGGTGATCGTGCCGTGGGCCAGGTCACGCTGGAGGTAGACGTCCAGGAACGTGGAGGTGCGCCCGAGCGACATGGCGGCACCGTTCTGCTCCTTCACCGCGCCGAGGTAGGCGAAGTACAGCCACTGGATGGCCTCGCGGGCGTCCGCCGCCGGGCGGGCGATGTCGTAGCCGTAGGCGGCCGCCATCTCCTTGAGCTCGACGAGGGCGCGGATCTGCTCGGCGTTCTCCTCACGGTCCCGGATGACGTCCTCGACGCTGCGCAGGGTGTCGAGCTCGGCACGCTCGGCCTTCTTGCCGGCGACGAGGGCGTCGATGCCGTAGAGGGCGACGCGGCGGTAGTCGCCGATGATGCGCCCGCGGCCGTACGCGTCGGGCAGGCCGGTGAGGATGTGCGAGCTGCGGGCCGCACGAACGGCGGGGGGATAGACGTCGAAGACGCCCTGGTTGTGGGTCTTGCGGTACTTGGTGAAGATGTCGCGCAGGACGGGGTCGACCTCGTAGCCGTAGGTCCTCAGCGACGTCTCGACCATGCGCCAGCCGCCGTACGGCATGATCGCACGCTTGAGCGGGGCGTCGGTCTGCAGGCCGACGATCAGCTCCTGGTCCTCGTCGATGTAGCCGGGAGCGTGTGCGGTGATGCCGGCGGGCGTCCTCGCGTCGACGTCGTAGACGCCCTTCTCGCGCTCGGCCGGGAACATGCCCATGAGGATGTTCCAGATGCCGGTGGTCCGCTCGGTCGGCCCCGAGAGGAAGTCGGCGTCCCCGTCGTAGGGCGTGTAGTTGGTCTGGATGAAGTCGCGCACGTCGATGGCGCTGCGCCACGGCCCGGGCACGAACGAGGCCCAGGGGTCGCGGGCGGGCTCGGCGGCGGTGCGGTGCTGGTCAACGGTCGTGGTGGCCATCGGGCTGCCTCCTCGTCGGCGACAGATCTTGCCGCCTCCCTGGCCACGCTAGGCAAGGAGGTGAACCACATCTCCGGGACCTTGGCCCAGAGGGTCCGGTGTCGGTGGTCACAAGGCGTCGTGCCGGGTCACCTGACCGTGCCGAAGGTCACTCGCCGGGCCCTCTGGGGCCACTCCCCGGGGCGGCCGGGATCACCTTGACGGGTGGGGCACCCGGCGCGGTCAGCGCTCCGCGCGGCGCGCCGTCCGGGGCACCGGGAGCGGTGCCGTGCGGGGCGCCGGGGCGTCCTGGTCGGGTGTCAGGGCGGCGACGGCGGCCGCGGTGTCCCGGGCGATGTCCTGGCCCCGCAGCCCGAAGTCCGTCACGAGCTGGGCGCGGGTGGCGTGCTCGAGGAATCGCAGCGGGACGCCGTGCGCACGCACCGGCACGTCGGTGCCGGTCGCG